>SKKY01000136.1 GCA_007123515.1 Clostridia bacterium | reverse complement strand
TCCACAAGCGTTAGTTCCCGTGTGCCCCACGGTACATGTTCATTTTCATTCATCAGTGTTTAGGATCTTCACTGACATGTGGTTTCAACAAACGTTGGGCTTCCTTTTGAGTGACTTGAGCTTTTGTAGGTTCTATACGGAATTTATAAGCGCGTTCCATCGACACTCCCCCCTTGAACTGTCGAACGTATGTTCTTTCTTAAGCGTATCACTTTCCCGGCACTATGACTAGTGATTCACTCAAAAAAACTTATAGGAGGTGCAAGCAATTCATCTTTCACCTTCACTCTCACTACGTGAGAATGGAAGGCTAAGAGGTGCGAGTCTTCTTGCCAAGGATAAAATAAATTCTGCATATTGCCTTATTAGGCTCCTTGTGTTAACATGTACTAACAAAGTAAGTAGTTACTAACAACCATTCTTTTGGAGGCGATTGATATGTCGTTATATGATATTGAAATGAATCGTTCATATATTATTGAGTCACTACCAACGATCGATTTGGTCCATGCGATGGGGATCAGAATCGGACAACCGATTTCGATGCTTTCCAGGCAGCCGTTTGGCGGCCCTGTTGTGGTGCAGATCGGATCAAGATGTATTGCCCTTGGCAAAGATGTGGCCAGAGAAATTCAGATGAGGTGTGTGAGCTAATGTCTTCACAGCCTCAGTTTTTATTAATGGGGAACCCGAATGTCGGGAAGAGTGTTATTTTCTCAAAGCTGACTGGAATGGAAGTTCTGACAGCTAATTATACGGGCACAACCGTTACCTACACTCAGGGAACCATTACTTACGGAACAAAAAAGGCAATCCTTACAGATGTGCCGGGCGTATATTCACTCGCTTCACAATCAGCGGCGGAGCAGGTAGCCATCGGCTTTTTAGATGAAAGGCCCGATGGTATTATTTTTGTCCTGGATGCGACGAATCTCGAACGTAGCTTGTACTTTGCTTTTCAGGTTATGCAAAAAAGAATTCCGATCACCTTTGCCTTAAATCTGGCTGATGTTGCCGAACGTAAAGGAATCCGGATTGATCACGCCAAGCTTGAAGAAAAGCTGGGATCCAGGGTAATAAAAACGATTGCCACCAGAAACCAGGGTCTAAAGGAGCTGCGCCGTTCGATTTGGTCGATGCAGGAAGAGTATGGTCCGGGGCTTGATACTTCGGGTATGGGCGACCAACAGATCTGGTCAGCGGTTGATGACATTGTTAAAGAAGTTCAGATCCATGAGGAAGTGGACGTTTCCTATTTGGATCGTTTTGGTGACTTCAGCATGAAGGTTTTTCCTGGCATACCGATCGCCATTATCGTTCTTCTGCTTTCGGCGGCGGTGGTTGTTGGCGGCGGAAAGGGGCTTCGGGCGCTGATTTTTTTACCGTTGGTTAACGATCTCTATGCGCCCTGGATTACTGGGATTGTTTCAAATCTGGTCGATAATATCATGCTTAGAAATATTATGGTCGGCGATTATGGATTTCTGATTAAAGGGATCGAATGGCCAATCGCCCTTATCCTGCCCTATGTATTTCTTTTCTATGTCGTGCTGTCTTTTCTTGAAGACAGTGGCTACCTGCCACGAATCGGTGTGCTGGTGGATGGCGTGTTCAGAAAAATCGGTATTCAGGGCAGTAATATTGTATCGTTTATGATGGGATACGGTTGCGCTGTTCCGGCTATTTTAGGTTCAAGGGCGGCATCCTCTTATAAGGAGCGCCTGATCATTGCTGCAGTGGTGTCGCTGGCCGTCCCCTGTGTTGCTCAGACCGGAGCCTTTATTGCCCTTTTGGGTGATCATTCGTTGTTGGTTCTTTTGCTGGTCTACATGGTTTCATTTATCGGGATCATCCTGACCGGCTTACTAATGGATAAGATGATTCCCGGGAAAACAGACCCGATGCTTATTGAAATTCCGAATTTGTTAATGCCGGATGGGAAAGCGTTAATAAAAAAGATATGGATCCGGACCAAAAATTTTCTGATAGAAGCTGAGATTCCAATGATTATGGCGGTCGGATTGGCGGCCTTGATGGTTGAGACGGGCTTTTTAAATGCTTTTAGTGTTTATATCAGCCCGCTGGTTACCGGCTGGCTCGGTTTACCGGTTGAAGCCAGTATTGGCCTGATTCTTGGAGTCATCCGCAGAGAACTTGCGGTGCTGCCGCTTTTGGAATTGGATCTTTCCACGTTGCAGATGTTTATAGGCGCTGTGGTCTCACTTTTCTATCTTCCGTGCCTGTCAGTTTTTGCGGTTTTGGTCAAAGAGTTTAAGGTGAAAGTCGCCGCAATAATTAGTGTATCAACAATTATCATTGCCTTTTTAGTCGGAGGTATTTTGAATCATTCAATACGCTTTATCATCAGTATTTTTTAGAAAGGAAATCTTTGTTTATGATAATGGGAATCAGAACCATGACGAAACGAATAGAAAAAATGGCAACCGCTTCCGCCTTTGTCCGACTTTTTTTTGG
Source organism: Clostridia bacterium (assembly GCA_007123515.1). Taxonomy (GTDB): domain Bacteria; phylum Bacillota; class Peptococcia; order Peptococcales; family SKKY01; genus SKKY01. The sequence continues at coordinate 11,549 of SKKY01000136.1, read as the reverse complement.
TGCGTATTATGAGAAATCATTAAGAAGAGAAATTATGCTGGGTCAGATTACTGCCGATGATCGTGTATTGTTTATTGGTGGTGGTTCCTTGCCCTGGTCGGCAATTAAAATCGCAGAGTATACAGGCGCTAGCGTTTGCGTAATTGATATGGATTGCGAAGCTGTCGAAAAGGCAAAAGAAGTGATCGCCGGTTTGGGTCTTAGTCATCGGATCGATGTCCGTTGTGGTTTTGGCGAAGAAGCCGATGCCTCCGGCTATAGTGTCGTTCATGTAGCTGTCCAGGTTTTTTCGAGAAGAAAGATTCTTGCGCGGATTATGGCAACGGCCAAGGAGGGGACAAGAGTTTTGCTGCGATGCCCGGGTCATAAAGTTGATGGTGTTTGCTGTCATAAGGCCGAACCGTGTTTGTGTAACAGTTGTGATTTTGGGATTCGCTTTTTGCAATCACCAAATAAAACACTGTTGTTTATAAAAAAGGGGAAGGACAATCACTATGAAGATGCCGAAGATCGGGAAAAATTTTTTACTGGTAATGTTAGGCTTGACTATCATCGGAGCCTTACTGCTAAATAGCGACTTGCAAGAGATAGCCGGAAGCCTTCAAAATAGTCAGAAAGACTGGTTGGCTCTGGCCCTGGCGTTACAGGTAGCCACGATGGTACTCATCGCCTGGCAATGGAGCTTTTTAAGCCGCACATTGGGGCGCTACATCAGCGCCGGCAGAATGCTGCAAATCAATATGGCCGGCTCCTTTTGGGAGAGTGTGACTCCTGCGGCAAAAGCCGGAGGAGAAGCTGTCAAAGTTGTGCTGCTTAAAAAAGAATTCAAAGAATCCTACGCAACATCCGTTGCGGTCGTTGGGCTACAGAAAGCCGTCAGCATGCTTGCATTTTTCACCTTTGCCAATGGCTCAGTCATCTGGTTTCTTTTATCAGGCTATTCATTTTTCCAATACAAACATATCATAGCCGGTAGCCTGTTGCTGCCATTGTTCCTGGTTGTGCCGATGGTGATTCTTTCACAGGCTCGCATAGGTCAGGAGTCCGTTATTTTTACAATGCCATTTCTAAAGAATCGCAGGGAAACAATCATAGCCGGAATTTTATCATTACAACAGACGTTCTGCGGCTTGAAACACAGGAAAAAAGAGCTGGCCGTTCACTTCCTTTTTGGCTTGCTGATCTGGTTTATCTTTCCGCTAAAAGCGTTCATGGCAGCAAAATCACTGGGGATAACCATCGGGTTCATACCCCTTGCCGTCATAACCTTTATCGCGTATTCCGTCGCCATGCTGCCACTGACACCAGGAGGGCTTGGGACCTTCGAAGGCACAATGACTCTGCTTCTGACTCAGCTCGGCGTAGCCGTAGGCGAAGCCTTGATCCTTGCACTAATCATCCGCTTCATCACCTTCTGGTTCGTCTTCATACTAAGCGGGCTAAGCCTGGCCATCAGCCAGCTCCATCAGCAAAACAGCCCGATAGACATATAATTCTTCAGAACCGTAAGGGACGTTTCCCTCCGGTATAACCGTCGGGGACGTGTACTTGCGGTATACCGGAGGGAAACGTCCCTTACGGTTTTCCTTTTGGGGACAGGTCTCTGCGGTTTTCGTGTTGTTTTTTTTGGGTATAAAGTACTTGTTATTGCAATGTATTATCTATTGACGGGAGGGTGTTAGGAAGATGAGTAGAGATAAAGAAATGAAGAAATTGGTGTGGCTGCTTGCGATTATGGTGACAATGCTGTTTGCATTTTCGGCTTGCGGAAATGGTGAACCTTCGGCTCCGGCGACATCTGCAGATAATGGGCAGGCGGCTCAGGAACCAGAGGAGTTATTGGAGCTCACATTAGAGGAGTTGAAACAATTCGACGGCCAGGATGGAAATCCGGCCTATGTCGTTGTTGATGGTGTGGTTTATGATGTGACCGATTCGGATCGCTGGCGTGGTGGCGTCCATAATAGTCATGAAGCCGGACAGGATCTGACACAAGAAATAAATAATGTTTCTCCTCATGGAACGAGGGTTCTTGAGAGAATGCCGATTGTCGGAAAGATTGTTGAACAGTAAAATAAAAAGTGATCGTCCCAAAGTACGGGATGATCACTTTTTTACTCGTCATTCATAAGCTTTTCTAGTTTTTCTCTAAAGAAGTAAGGATCTTTTTCAAAAGAAGGAATCGATTTCCAGATCTGGTCATAATGGTAATAGATGGAGCGGTTAAGGTTATGCTCATAAAAGAGCAATACTTTATCGCTCTCTTCAAAATTCCAGCCCAAAAAGAAGGTTTCATCCTGAATAAACAGATCAATATCAAGCGGCTTTTCAGTAAGTCCGATTTTAAGAGTTGATGAAGATTCAAACCGGGAGATCAGAGTAAGCAAATGCCTGCGGAAAAACTCAATTGGAACGGTTACTTCCTGATCAATCATCAGACTCAGGTCTTTGTAGGTGAAAGTGCTCTTTTTGAGCAGGCGGCTAAGCTCTTTTTTGCAAAAAATCATCCGTAGCAGAAAGTCATTATTTTTTTGAATCAAAAGAGAACTTTCCTGATAAATGCTTTTCGCCAGATTCGCTTTACTTTTTGGAATTTCACTGATATTAATAACTTCGTAAAAAAGTTCTTCCGGCAGGGTGGTAAAAGTTGGTACTTTAGAGACAAAGATTGAATTGCTTGTAGAAATATTTTTAGTGCCGATTTCTTTAAGAATAGCGGGGTACTCCTCTTTAGTAAAGGAACTCATCAGATTCTTAGAGCTTCTTATAAAGTTCTCGTAGATATTTTGGTAATGATTTAGTGATAACGTATCCCAAAATAGCATAGTGTGACGGTCATTGCGATTGGTTCCTTCCATACCCCACAGGCCAACTTTGTCTTTAATCAGATAGAGTGAACATTTAAAGTAGAGATCGGTGTATTTGGGAATGAAAAAAGTTTTGATCTCATTTTTTAGATACAGAGGCAGATACAAATTGAAGATGATTCCCAACTCATCAATCGGACGATCAACCCAGTAAATGACCGTCAATTTGTGACCTTTTTCAATAGTCGCTGAGATGTATTGGATCCATTTTCTTAGGTAGCGTTCGTCTCCGATCATCCAGGAGATGTCTTCCTGGGTGACTATGTATACCTCTTGCGGTAAGGCTTCATTAAATAAAGTGTTAAAAAAATCAGAAATCGCGACCTGTCGTCCCTGGTTGCCTTTGAAAATATACATTGACGCTTTTTGGCCGGTTTTGTTTAGTTGTTCATTATGTATTTTCTGATTTTCAATCGATTCAAAAATCGGTGCGTTGGACGTAAGGAATGCAGACAGTTCGGCGTTTAGATTATGGTTTTCCGAAAGATCCTGACCATAATTATGTTCTTCAAGAAATTTTTTTAAAAAATGATACCGAAGATAATTTTTTTGGTCCCCGCACAAAAGGAAGGCTACCAAATTAGGCAAATGGGGAGAACGAAGGTGCAGCGGTCTGGTATTGTTCTTCCATTTACTGACTAAAGACTCATCGAGCCCGAGGGCTTCGGCAATTTCTTTTCCAGTGATGTCGAGTCGGTCCATAATAAATTCAAGGCTTGATTTGTAGTTTTGCATGGATCACCTCTTAAAAAAATTGAAATATAATAAAAAGCAATAAAAAAATAGTCCGGCCTAGGCTTGTTACCCTTCATTATATACACAAATTATAAAAAAGAACGGTTTTATTTACAATTGTCAACCTTGACACCTTGACAATTTATTGACAAAACAGAGGCCCTTTAAAAACAAAGCAAGCCTAAAGGCCTTGTAAGGCTGTGTTTTTAAAGGGCACTATGACAGATATATGGGTAGAAAAAATAGCCGATTACCTATTTAAGAGCTTTAACAATCTCGCGACAAAAGGCCGGTAAGTCCCGGGGCATTCTTGAGGTAATCAGATTTCCGTCAAGCACAACTTCTTCATCAAAGTACTGTCCGCCAGCATTGATCATATCATCCTTAATGCTTGGATAGCAGGTAAACTTCTTACCCTTAATCACATTAGCCGAGACCAGCACCCATCCGGCGTGGCATATTGCTGCAATTATTTTTCCTTCAGAATTAGCCTTGCGAATGATTTTAAGAGTTGAGGCATCAAGACGCATTTTATCGGGTGCATAACCGCCCGGAATTACAATTGCATCAAAATCCTCGTCGAGACACTCAAAGGATAAAAGGTCGGCTTCAACCGGAAGCCCCACTTTACTTTTATATTCCCGTTCTTTGCCGGAAGCCACAAGGATCACATCATGGCCTTCCTCTAACAGTCGGTAGTAGGGTACCCAAAGTTCAACTTCGTTGTAATTATTCTGAACAAAAATGGCAATTTTCTTCATTATTATTCCTCCGCTCATATTTTTGCTATATCCAGCTCTTACTGTGTAACAATAATTATGGCTGTAAACATTTCTGAATATAGCACTATAAAATAATCATAGACAGTTTCTGTACTTTTTAAACGATAATTTTACAATTTTAAAAGAAAAAGCCGGAACCCTATAAAATGAAAGAAGGAATATGGTATAGTACTATAGTAGAAAAAAGAACGGAGTTTGATATTTTTGAGTACGGACAAGAGACAGGAAAAACAGGAAAAACAGGAAAAACAGGAAAATCATATAAAAAGCGGGCATAGTTTTTTGCCGACGAATAAAAAGGAAATGCAGTCTAGAGGATGGGAGCAGCCTGATTTTGTGCTGGTTACCGGGGATGCCTATGTTGATCATCCATCATTTGGCGCGGCCGTTATCAGTCGATTGCTTGAAAGTCGTGGATACAAAGTTGCGATTCTTTCACAGCCAGCATGGAAAGATAAAAACAGTTTTAAAATTTTTGGTGCGCCAAGGCTTGGGTTTCTGGTGACATCCGGAAACATTGATTCCATGGTTAACCACTATACAGCGGCAAAGAGAAAAAGAAGCGAGGATCTCTACTCGCCGGGCGGAAAAAGTGGCATGCGTCCGGATCGGGCGGCGATGGTTTATGCGCGAACCCTTAGGGAATTATACAGCGATGTGCCGATTATTCTTGGCGGAATAGAGTCGAGTTTGCGCCGTCTTGCTCATTTTGATTATTGGGATAATAAGGTGCGGCGCTCCCTTCTCCTGGATGCTCAGGCAGATTTTTTGATTTATGGGATGGGCGAGCGTCAGGTTATTGAGCTGGCCGATGCCTTAGACCGGGGACTGTCTGTGAAGGAGATTACCCATATTAGAGGAACCGTCTATAAGACTAAGGAAGTCGATCATCTTAAGAATCCGCTGGTATTGCCGGACTATGATCAGATTCTGGGATCTAAAAAGCGATATGCTGAAAGTTTTATGATGCAGTATGATAATACGGATGCCATGACGGCTACAACGCTGGTTGAACCGTATCGGGATCACTATGTGGTGCAGAATGCCCCGCAACCACCTTTGCAGCAAAATGAATTGGATCAGATTTACTCCCTGCCGTATGAACGCCAGTATCATCCGAAGTATGAAAAAGAGGGCGGGATACCGGCCATTGCGGAAGTCCAGTATAGTCTGATCAGTAGCCGGGGTTGTTTTGGCAGTTGTAATTTTTGTGCTCTGACTTTTCATCAGGGACGGGTAGTGCAGTCAAGAAGTCATGATTCGATTGTGACGGAGGCAAAAAAGCTGATTCATGAGCCGGATTTTAAAGGCTATATTCATGATGTCGGTGGGCCGACAGCTAATTTTAGAAAACCGGCCTGTCAAAAACAGTTGACTCACGGAGCCTGCAGGCATAAACAGTGCCTGTTCCCCGAACCTTGCGATGAGCTTGAGGTGGATCACAGGGACTATGAAAAATTGCTATCTAAGCTAAAAGACATTCCGGAGATTAAAAAAGTGTTTATCCGGTCAGGGATTCGTTATGACTATCTGATGGAAGATAAGGATCAGAAGTTTTTAGAGACTTTATGTCGGGATCATGTCAGCGGTCAGCTAAAAGTGGCACCGGAACATATTTCGGCACATGTGCTTCGCATGATGGGGAAGCCGGAAAAAGAGGTTTTCGAAAAATTTGTGAAGAGCTATTTTGCGATCAGCAAAAAATTAGGGCGTGAGCAGTACATCGTTCCTTATCTGATGTCCGGACATCCGGGGTCAGGTCTTGATGAAGCTATAGAACTTGCCGAATACTTGAGAGATACCGGGTATCAGCCCGAGCAGGTGCAGGACTTTTACCCGACACCCGGGACCCTGTCAACGACAATGTACTATACAGAGCTTGATCCAAGAACTATGGATAAGATTTACGTGCCAAAGCAGCCGAAGGATAAGGCTATGCAACGGGCACTGATGCAGTATAAAAAGCCTCAGAACTACGACCTTGTGCAGGAGGCGCTGATAAAAGCCGGAAGAAAAGAGCTGATTGGAACAGATAAGAAGAGTTTAATCAGACCGAGGAAAAACTACCCTGCGATTAAAAAAGAAAAAAGTGGGGAAAAAGATAAGCAGGCAAAAAAACCACAAGGCAAAGCCAGACAAAAGCAAAAAAAGAGAAGATAAGGAAGGGGACGTTTCCCTCTGGTATACCAGAGGGAAACGTCCCCAACAGAACAGCAGAAGCGACAGAAAGGATGACAAACAGTATGGTTATATCAACTAGTTTAGTATGGACGATTATTATTGGTATTGCAGCCGGCTTTATTGCGGGAAAGATTATGCGCGGCAGGGGATTTGGGCTGCTGATTAATTTGGTAGTGGGTGTGATTGGCTCTTATGCAGGTGGTTTTATCTACGAGCAGCTGGGTCTTCGGGCTGAAGGGTTTGCTGGCTTACTGATTATGTCAACGGTAGGTGCGGTTATTTTTCTCGCGATTCTTAGAGTCTTTAGGTAAAAAGCAAAGCATGATTGTTTTTAAAAGAAAAAACATACAGGATAATTTTTGGTAAGGTGGTGCAAGACCATGAAATCATTTGATAAAAAGCTGGTTCTGATAATACTAATTGTAGTGTTTTCGGTGACGGCTTTTTTTTATGGATTTGACCGGCCGCAAGCCCCGCAGAACCCTCCGGATCCGGAGGTAACGCTTAGCATGGATCGATTTTTCTTTGGAGATGATGATCGCAGCGGAGTAAGAAATGAGGCGGGAAATCTGTTGCTTTCTATTATAAAAAGCAGCGGAAATGGAACGGGTGCAGGCGAAGCTGTTGCTGAAGAAGAAAAAGAGGTCGTTGATCTTTTTGTAAAGATCGCTGATACGCAGGAATTAATGACCAGGGGACTGCAGGGCGTGGAATCACTAACTGCTGAAATGGAAGGGATGCTGTTTGTCTACCCTTCTGATGCGGATTCATTTTTTTGGATGAAAGATATGACGATACCGTTATCAATAGCCTTTATCAGTACTGATGGTATAATTCTTGAGATCATAGATATGCCGATATGCGATGAAAAGCCTTGCCCGCTATATAGACCAGATGTGTTGTATCGCTATGCTCTTGAGGTGGAAAAGGGATGGTTTGATAAGCATAAGATCAGTCCCGGAGATGAAATAGTCTTGCCAAATGAGTAAATATATGCTACCATGTCAACACATTAGCACTTTAATACGCTAAAGCAACATTGAAAAACAAAGACAGAAATGAGGTTGTATTTATGCCAAGGTCATTCGAAACACCGCTCGGTGTTAAAGATTACACACCAGAGAGTTTAAAAAAAATAGAAACCATCATAGATGGTGCAAAAAAAATAGCTGCTGAGTACCAGTATCAGGGGATTAAGACACCAGCGATTGAGTACTACCAGACGGTCGGCCTGAATTCTCAAATCAGAGCGGATGAACTGATTCGCTTTACCGGTCCGCTCGGCCGGATGCTGATCATTCGTCCCGATCTGACCACTCCGATTGCCAGAATGGTTGCCTCCACCTACCGCGAGATAGCCCCTCCATTTCGTTTTTTTACCTATGGGGATGTCTATCGTAACGATGCAGAAGGGTTAATAGAAGAAAAAACACAGATTGACTTTGAATTTATAGGTGAAGAATCCCTGCAGGCAGACGGAGAAATCATAAACATAGCCGCCGGAATCATCAAAAACTTTTCAGAGACGCCAATAAGAATCACCCTGGGACATACACAGATTATGAAAATATTGCTCGAAGAAACCATGAAGGAAGAAGCGATTCGGGAAAAGGTGTTACGTGCGCTGCAAACACTCGATTACGTTAACTTCAGAAAAATCATAGAAGAAGAAACCTCAATTACAGAAGAAGATAAAGAAAAGCTATACAACATACTGATGATGAAAGGCAAACTTCCGGACATGATGGCCATAGAATCCTGGTATGACCATCCCGAGTGGAAAAAGATTTTTGCCGAAATCTCCGACATTCAGAAAATAATGGATCATTATGGATTAGGCGAGGCCATTATTTACGATCTGAGTCTGCTTGGACGTCATAAATATTACACCGGAATCCTGTTTAATATATACCTTCAGGGAAGCCCGTATAAAATAGCCTCCGGAGGACGATACGATGGACTGATCGGAAGTTTCGGACGTGATCTAAGCGCCACCGGCATGGCCATCGATGTACTAGAACTATCAAAAATGTGCAGCTAAAAGATGTGTCCCAAAAAGGAAAACCGTTGGGGACGTTTCCCTCTGGTATACCAGAGGGAAACGTCCCCAACGAATCAAAGACGAGGAAGTGATGTTATGCTAAGTATTGCCGTGCCGAAGGGGCGCGTTTTGGAAGAAGTTAATGAGCTGCTTTTAAAGAGTGGCCTGATTGATGAGGAAATTAATGAGGATCGTAAGCTGATTATCGAATATCCGGAAAAGCAGATGAAATTTATTCTGGCTAAGCCTATGGATGTCCCGGTGTATGTCAAATATGGTGTGGCTGATATCGGCGTTGCTGGTAAAGATGTCTTGCTTGAAGTGGAGGAGAAGCTTCTTGAGCTGATGGATCTGGGTATCGGGCATTGCCGGCTTTCGCTCTGCGGCCGGGCTAATGCTGAGATTGATTTTGGGAAGATGCCTAAGATCGCCACGAAGTATCCGAAGACGGCCGGGCGCTACTTTAGAAGTAAAGGTCAGCAGGTGGAGATTATTAAGCTAAACGGATCGATCGAAATTGCGCCGGTTCTTGGTCTGACGGACTTTATCGTAGATATCGTATCGACCGGTCGCACACTCAAAGAAAATGATCTTTTTGAAATTGAGCAGATTGAGGACATTTCCAGCCGGATCATTGTCAATGAAGCCAGCTTCTACTTAAAAAATGAGGAAATCAATCATTTTGTAAATTCTTTAAAGGTGGTAATATAAATTGATAGGGATCATTGATTACGGGATGGGGAACATTTTCAGTCTGACAGGAGCGTTAAAACGACTTGAAGCAGACTATATTTTCAGCGATTCAACGGAAGAGTTGGCGAAATGTGACGCCTTGATTTTGCCGGGTGTCGGAGCTTTTACCGACGCGATTGCCAACCTCAGGGAAAGAAAGCTTGATGTCTTTATCAATGACTGGGCCAGCCAGCAGAAACCATTACTAGGGATTTGTTTAGGCATGCAGCTGCTGTTTACCGAAAGCTGTGAGTACGGACAATCCACCGGATTAAACTTGATCCCGGGCAGCGTGATCGAAATCCCGGACATCGTAAAAGTTCCGCATATGGGCTGGAACTATATCACGCACAAAAACAAACATCCCTACTTAGAACAGATGGAGGAAGGATACGTCTATTTTGTCCATTCCTTCTATGCGAAAACACCGGAAGAAAATATCATCGCCTCCACACAATACGGCGTGGAAATTCCTGCGATTGTCGGAAAAGGCAGCGTGCTGGGCATGCAATTTCATCCGGAAAAAAGCAGCGAAACCGGCAAAAAAATATTACAAGAACTATTAAAAAGCTGGAGGGTAATTTAATGAAGTTTACTGTTTTCCCGGCCGTCGATATTTTAGACGGCAAATGTGTACGACTATTAAAAGGGGACTATGATTTTATCAGCACATACTATGAAGATCCCCTTGAACCGGCCATGCTCTGGCAGGAGACCGGATCGGAATGGCTTCATATTATCGATCTCGACGGTGCAAAAACCGGAGAACCGGTTAACATCGACCTGATCAAAAAAATCATTAACAAAACGGATCTGAAAATACAAATCGGCGGCGGCATCCGAAGCGTGGATACGGCCCAGATTTATCTGGAAGCCGGTGTTGACCGCGTTATTATCGGATCAAAAGCGCTCGAAGATCCGGAGTTTGCCAAAGAGATGATCGAGGTCTTTGGTAAAGACCGGGTTGTGGTCTCTGTCGACGGCAAAGACAATAAGGCACTAACAGACGGCTGGCTGGAAGATTCCGGCAAAATGCTGACAGAAATTACAGAAGAACTTGTCACCGTCGGCGTGGAACATTTTATTTTTACCGATACGGATAAAGACGGGACGCTGCTTGGGCCGAATCTCGAGATGGCCCTGATTTTAGCAAAACTCACACCAAAGGGTCTGATACTAGCCGGCGGGATCGGCAGCAACCAGCACGTGCTTGATATTGCTGCTCAGGCTGAAAACGGATTAATCGGAGCCGTGATCGGACGAGCCCTATATACCGAAGAAGTCGACCTGAAAGTGCTGCTCGAAGAATTACCTAAATCATAAGAGCGTAAAAATAATAAAACAATAAAACGAAATCATAGTTGAGGTGACAAATAATGCTGACAAAAAGAATCATCCCCTGTCTGGATGTAAAAGACAATCGTGTCGTTAAAGGACAAAGCTTTGTGAACCTGCGGGATGCCGGAGAACCGATTGCTCTCGCCGCTTTTTACGACAAAGAAGGTGCTGACGAACTGGTCTTTCTCGACATTTCAGCCAGTCTTGAAAAAAGAAAAACGATGATCGAAATGGTCAGACAGACAGCCGAAACAATCTCCATCCCCTTTACAGTCGGTGGCGGTATCTCATCAGTAGAAGAAATTAAAGATCTACTGCGGGCAGGAGCCGATAAGGTAAGCGTTAACTCGGCAGCCGTGAAAAATCCCCAGCTAATCGAAGAGGCAGCTAAAGTTTTTGGAAGCCAATGCATCGTCCTGGCTATTGATGCCAAAAGAATTTCTGATGACGGGCAGCCGGCTCGCTGGGAGGTCTTTACCCATGGAGGCACCAAAGGAACCGGGATGGATTTGTTAGATTGGGTCAAAGAAGGGGTACAATTAGGAGCAGGAGAAATTCTTCTGACAAGCATGGACTGCGACGGTCACAAGCAAGGCTTCGATTTGGATTTAAATCAGGCGGTGTGCGATGTCATCAATGTTCCGGTGATTGCCTCAGGCGGCGCCGGAAAATCAGAAGATTTTCTGGAAGCTTTTACTAAAACTAAAGTAGATGCGGGCCTTGCAGCCTCCATATTCCACTTTGGCGAAATAAAAATTAAAGATTTAAAAGAATATCTAAAAAATAAAGGAGTTGATGTAAGATGTTAGATCCTAAAAAAGTAACGTTTGACACTGATGGTCTGGTACCGGCTATTCTGCAAGATTACCTGAG
>SKKY01000063.1 GCA_007123515.1 Clostridia bacterium | reverse complement strand
ATCAAGTCCTATCGTCGTTATCAGTTCCTTGGCTCTTTGTTCACGTTTTTCTTTTTTGTAACCTTCAAGCATCAGAACATAAGAAATATTTTCTGCTATCGTAAGATGAGGAAACAGACCGATTTGCTGGATAACATATCCGATACTTCGTTTTAGCTCAATATCATTCCAGTCTTTCTGAAGTTTTCCATCAATCAGGATTTCACCATCATCAAAAGGAATCAAACCATTGACCATTTTTAGTAATGTGGTCTTACCGCATCCTGACGGACCAACAATGGTAATAAAATCTCCTTTTTCGATATTTAAACTTACCTTGTCTAAAACGGTTGTTTCACCATATTTTTTAGTCACATTTCTTATCTCTATTAAATGCATAGCCATCTCCATTTTTTTCTTTTATTGGTTCAACTAACATTCAGGTGGCGTATAAAACGCCACCTGAATAATATTTTTATTTTATTGCAATAATCCTTTATCTCTTAAAAAATCTGTTGCTACTATTTTGGGATCCTGGTTTTCTTTATCGACAAGATAATTAAGACGAATCATATCTTCATCGGAAATAGCATCTGACAATAGGTTTAAAACGGCTTCAAGTTCAGGAAACTGTTCTAGTGTCTCATTTCTGACTAAAGTAGCTGCGTGATATGATGGGAAAAAGAACTGATCATCTATCAGTACGACAAGATCATACTCCAGAAGCAAACCATCTGTGGAGAAAGCATTGATCACATCGACTCTTCCGCTTCCAATGGCCTCATATTTCAAACCGATGTCCATTTCCACTTCGTTTTGAAAATCAAAACCATATACTTCCTTTAACCCGGGAAGACCGTCTTCTCTTTCATAAAAATCATACTCAGCACCAAAAACAAGGTCCTCACTGACTTCAGCTAAATCTGAGTAGGTTTCAATATTTAATTCTTCTGCAAGATCTCTTTTAATGGCTAAAGCAAATGTATTGTTAAAGCCATAAGGATCCAACCATTTGATATCAAACTGCTCATGATATGCATCTTTTACTTCCTGGTATAAAACATCGGGGTCATTAATTAATTCTTCTTTTAAAATAAAGAGCCATCCTGTACCTGTATATTCAGGGTATACATCGATCTCACCGGCAACCATTCCCGGATGAATGTTTGAAGTTCCGCCAGCAATTCCCATGCGTTGATCGACACGGATGTCTGTGTTTTCCTCAACCAAAGCCGTCATCATTTCAACGATAATGAATTGCTCTGACATAGGCTTAGACGCGATCACAATTGTATCATCTGATGTGTTCTGACACCCTGCAGTTATAATAAGTCCTAGTATTAATAAAATAATAATTGTTTTTTTCATAAATTCTCCTTTGTGTTTTATTTTTTTCCATAAATTTTAACATTGATTCGTTTTTCCAAAAAACCCAAAAATAAATCTGTAACAATGGCAAAAAGGGCCACTAAAATACTTCCGGCGAAAATCATTTCCGGAAAATTAGTAGTAATCCCTCTGTAAATAGCGACTCCTAATCCTCCGGCTCCGATAAAAGAAGCAATACCGGTAAGCGCTATGGTCATAATTACCATAGTTCTGAATCCCGCAATGATAACAGGCATCGCTAATGGCAGTTGTATTTTAAAGAGCAGTTGTCTTGAAGTTGTGCCCATACCTATGGCAGCTTCTATAATCTGAGGATCCACCTCTCGAATACCTACATATGTATTCCTAATCATTGGAAGAATGCCATATAAAATTAAGGCTATCAAAGCTGTCTTATTCCCTATTCCGGTAATGGAAACTAAAAAACCGAATAAGGCAATGGAAGGAATTGTGTAAAGAAAGTTCACAAGATTAAGTACGATGGGTGCAGCTCCTTCATTTTTTGAAATGAATATTCCCAGCGTTAATCCGATAAAGCTAATAACAATTATAGCAATTCCTGATAAGTATACATGTTCAAAAAATAATCTTAAGAAAAAAGTGCTGCGCGTTTCATACAAAATCCAGACATTCTCTAAAAATTCCATTAAAAAACCTCCTTGAATGCCTTTACCTTGTAAATATTCTTTTTAAACAAAAAAAAAAAGGATGCGTAAACGCATCCTTTTTGATCATTACTGTAAATCTTCAATTGAGTCAATAGTTACATAACTTGGAACTACCCAACCAATGGCTGTGCCATCAAGGTTTGGTCCAAGATCTATAATATCTTCTTCTACAGCCTCAACATAGTGACCGTGAGTCGTTGGTAACCATGCAGCTACCATAGCATCGGCATCACCTGATGCTAATCCCTGATACATCGCTCCTGCATCAACTTCAAGCATAGTTACATCGTAGCCCATTCTCTCTTCTAATACTGCTCTTACAACATTAGTGCTGGCAATTTCAGAATCCCAAGGTACATAGATTAATGTTACATTTCCTTTTTCAGCAGCTTCCTCTTCAGGAATCCACTCATTAACTATTTCTTCATTTTCTTCAATCCATCTTACAGCACTACCATAGTCGTCACCTGTTTCTGTGTTCCAAACCATAACTTCGGCCATTTGATCAGGCGTCCAGTAGAAATTGTCTAAAAAGGCAAATACTTCCGGCATATCTTCATCCAGACCCATTCTTGTTAATGTATGAATCTGTTCGTCTCCACCGAAAACACCCTTAGGATCTTCTAAATACTTAAGGTCCCACTGTGCAAACTTCCAATGAGGCGTCCATCCTGTTACGATAACCCATTCTTCATTTTGAATAGCTTCGCCTAAAGCAGCGGCCATCGTTGCACTACTTCCGTCCATCAGTGTGTAATCTGTTAATTCATACTCTTCCATTGCTACCTCAGAAGCGGACATTAATCCAGCTCCAGGCTCGATACCAACAACTCTGCCACCGAATCTTTCCGCTGGTGTTTGGTCTGCCGGATCTGCAACCTGTTGACCGTTACCGCCACAACCTGCTACTAGCAAGCTCATTACTAATAGAGCTACTAAGCCAAGTGATAATTTTTTCATTCTTTGTTTCCCCCTTAAATTATTTGTATTTGTTTCCTATATTCTGCGTTATTCTGTCTAAGATGATAGCCAAAATAACAACCCCTAAACCTGCTTCAAAACCTTTACCCGGTTGGAAACGCTGAATCGCTCTCAGAACCTCACCACCAAGTCCACCAGCTCCGATCATGGCTGCGATAACAACCATAGAAAGAGAAAGCATGATGGTTTGGTTGATACCAGCCATAATGGTAGGTATCGCCATCGGCAGCTGAACTTTGAAAAGTTTCTGCTGCCATGTTGTACCAAAAGCATTAGCGGCTTCTATCAACTCACCAGGTACCTGACGGATTCCAAGACTTGTCAATCTGATAGCCGGAGGCATCCCGAATATCACTGTTGCAAAGACAGCCGAGACAGCTCCTAGTCCGAAAAAAGGTATGGCAGGGATTAGATAAACAAATGCAGGCATTGTCTGCATAAAATCTAAAATCGGCATAATAATCCTATTAAAGCGTTCGTTAAGTGCTGCTAAAATTCCTAAAGGAAGTCCTATACCTACTGCTATTAACGTAGCTGTGATAACCAAAGCCAGTGTGTTCATGGTTGCTGCCCATAAACCTATATTCCATATCAACAATAATCCTAAAAAAGAAAATATAGCGACTCCTCTGGATGTTATAAAATATGTTATGGCTGAAATAATAAGGATCAGCACTACCGGCGGGAAGAACATCAAAAATGCAATAAAATAATCAAGCCCCGTTAGTGTAGCACTTGAGATTGCCCGGGTTACAAACGCAAAATTTGAAGTTAACACATCTAAAATTGCATCTATATATTGTGCCAGGGGTATCGTTGGTATTGTAATATCCATAATTACTTAACCCCCTTTCCGGCAAGTTTGGCAAGGACTGTTCCTTTTATAATAATTCCAAGCAAATGATCCTCTTCGTCTACAACAACGATCGGATAGGATGCATTGGCAATTAATGGGAAAATTTCCTGTACCGGTTTATCCGGAGCGATCTTTATAATATCTTTTTT
>SKKY01000142.1 GCA_007123515.1 Clostridia bacterium | reverse complement strand
TGGCTTCCCGATGCCATGGAAGGCCCCACACCTGTCTCATCGCTTATTCATGCAGCTGCGATGGTTAAAGCAGGTATGTACCTGATCATCAGATTGTACCCTCTTTTTGAAATGTCTGCGATTACATTACAGGTAATTCTGATAATTGGAACGATAACTGTACTGTTTTCGGCATTGATGGCTGTTTTTGCTGATGATTTTAAACAGATTTTGGCTTTTTCAACCATTAGTCAATTAGGATATATGACGGTTGCCTTAGGTGTACTGGGTGCGGTTCCGGCATTATTGCATGTAATTAATCATGCTTTTTTTAAAGCGTTGCTATTTTTAGGAGCTGGATCAGTTATTCATTCGGTTGGCTCCGGTGATATCAGAAAAATGGGTGGCGTACTGAAGTATCAAAAAATTACTGGTATCACTATGCTGATTGCTACGATTTCTATTGCCGGGATTCCTGGTTTCAGTGGTTTTGTAAGTAAGGATGAAATACTTTTACAGGTATACCAGAATGGCAACATGGTTTCATTTTATGTTTTGCTGTTAACCAGTCTATTGACAGCTTTTTATATGTTCAGACTTTTCTTTATGGTATTTACCGGTGAAAAAAGATCAGATTATCATGGACATGAATCACCAAAATCAATGACATATCCATTGATCGTATTAAGTTTTTTTGCGATTTTTTCAGGAAGATTAAAATATCCGGTCGCAGATTTGCTCAATTTTACTGATTTTCCATATCATTATAACGTGGTTGTTTATTCTTCAATTGGTGTCGCGGTTATGGGTGTCATCGCAGCCGCAATTATTTACTATAAAAAATGGTTTGATCTTGAAAAAATTTCCGGGTATATCATTCCGGTAAAAAAATTCTTCAAGAATAGGTATTATTTTGACGACTTGGTGGAATTGTTGTGCCGCTATGCTGTAATGGCTAATTCAAAAATCTTTATATTTATAGAAAAGTATATTTTTGATGGTATAGTAAACGGCATTGCTTATTTATCAAGAGTATTTTCAAGAGGTTTATTTTACTTCGATAAACACGTTGTCGATGGAGTAGTCAACGGAGTGGCAGTCGTTGCAAAGTCTTCTGCTAAAGTAGCTGATATTATCGATATTTATGTTTTTGACGGAGTTATAAAAAGTATTGAGTATATTACAATCAGGAAAGGCGAATTGTCCGCTTATATAAATACCGGAAAGCTTCAGCATTATCTGGTTTGGGCAATATCCGGAATCATTCTGATAATACTAATCATTGGGGGTATCCTGTAGTGACTTACTTGTTTTTATTCATGATTTTTGCGCCTTTATTAACTGGTTTGTATATATTATTTTTTGAATCAAGCCGACGTCTTTCAAAAACAGTTTCTGTAGCATGCTCAGGAATTGTTATGTTAATTTCTTTTATTTTTTATTTTTTATTTGATACAGACAATCCCTCGTTTCAATTTGTTTATAGCGTAAACTGGATTGATAGCCTTGGTGTATCTTTTTCATTCGGAATGGATGGGCTTAGCTTATCATTAGTACTGTTAACAACAATTTTAACTTTTGTTACATTACTGGCATTAAATTACAATACTGAGAAAACAAAAAATCTATTTGCATTAATATTATTGCTCCAGACACCGCTGATCGGCGTCTTCTTGGCACTCGACTTTTTGTTGTTTTATGTATTTTGGGAATTAGTTTTAATCCCTATGTATTTTATGATTCTTGAATGGGGCGGAGCTAACAGAAGATATGCAGCGATAAAGTTTTTCATCTATACACATGTAGGGAGTTTCATGCTACTACTTGGTATTATTGCGATGTTTTTTTATAAGGGTCTCAATGATGGCGAATATACATTGAATATGCTGGAATATCTTAATTATTCATTCCCAATGAGCTTTCAGTTGATTATTTTTCCTTTACTATTTATCGGTTTTGCGTTTAAATTGCCGTTAGTTCCTTTTCATACATGGTTGCCGGATGCACACGTAGAAGCACCGACATCCGGCAGTATGCTTCTGGCTGGAGTTATGTTGAAAATGGGAGCCTATGGATTAATCAGAATAGGATTTACAATATTCCCTGAAGCGGTTCAGCATTATGCTTATGCAATTGCAGTTTTAGGTATAATCAGTATGCTTTATGGTGCTTTTCTGGCTCTGGCTCAGGATGATTTAAAGAAAATGATTGCTTATTCAAGTGTCAGTCATATGGGTTCCGTTGTTTTGGGATTGGCAGCCTGGAATATTTATGGTTTTAATGGTGCTGCGTATCAATTGTTTGCACATGGAATCATTTCAGCCATGCTCTTTTTAGTATGCGGAATATTGCAGTACTCCTTCAATACAAGAAGCATATCAAAATTAGGCGGGCTTGCTCAGATTGTTCCAAAACTATCAGCATTTTTTGTCTTTGCATTTATGGCATCTCTCGGCCTTCCTGGTTTAGCCGGATTTATCGCTGAGCTGAACGTTTTGATTGGTGGTTTTATTACCTTTGGTTACCTATTAGGGTTTGCTCTGGTTTCCTTAATTGTTACTGCCGGATACTATTTATGGGCACTCCAAAGGGTTTTCTTTGGTCCTTTAAAAGAAGGCTTGTCAATAAATTATCATGCTGATGTTAATAGCAATGAGATGTCAGCTCTTGTTATACTGACAATTTTAATAATATTTTTTGGCGTTGTTCCCGGTCCATTAATTGACTTGTTCTACGGTGTTAACCTGGAAATATTAGCCAGGATAGGAGGCATAAACTAATATGAAGGGTTTTACCTTACAGGAATTCTTTTATATAAGCCCGGAATTATTATTAATTTGTGCAGGAATATTCTTGTTGTTTATTAAAAAGCAAAAAGAAATGGCATTCTGGGTTACATTAGGTACTCTAGCTTTTACTACAGTGGTACACTACTTCTTTTTCAATGTGAATGTATCAATTTTCTTCAATACTTTAGATGTCACAGATTTAAGTGTAATGATCAGAATATTGATTCTTTCCGGTACCCTTATTTTTGTAATTTCAGCTAAAGAATTTGCTCAGGATCTTAATTATACTAACTTATATTATTCCTTTTTGTGTTTTGCCACACTTGGTATGATTATTCTGCCATCAGCGAATGATATGCTAACATTATTTATAGCTTTTGAGCTTACTAGTATAGCCACATACGCTTTGCCATTTATTGATCAAAAATCAGAAAATCGTCATGAGGCTGGAATTAAATATTTTTTAACAGGAATCTTTTCCTCCGGCTTAATTCTCTTTGGGATGAGTTATCTCTTTGGGTTGACCGGTAGTCTTTTTATAAGTGATATTTCTGTTGCTCTTCAGTCGTTTAGCGGCCAACCCATTCTTTATCTGGCTTTTGGATTAATTTTTGGTGGCGTGTCTTATAAAATGGCGCTGGTGCCTTTCCATTTATGGGCTCCGGATACGTACACGGGGTCACCATCACCTACAAGTGCCTATTTAGCAGGGATAACTAAAAAAGGTCCGTTTGCATTTTTCCTGAAATTTTTCATTATTGGGTTTGCAGCGATGCAGTTTGAAATGATAGTGATTATCAGTATTGTTGCTATTGTTACTATGTTTGTTGGAAACTTAGCTGCTTTGGTACAGATTGATGTTAAGAGGATGATTGCGTTTTCAAGCGTAGCAAACGCCGGAGTCATATTGATTGGATTTGCAGTCGATAATGTATACGGTATATCAGGAGCCTTTATTCATTTTTGGGCTCATATTGTTATGACAATAGGCGCTTTTATGATTATATATTATCTGGAAACGATGTATAAAAAGACTTCTTATGAAAGTATAAAGGGGTTGTCAAAAAAGGAACCCTTATTAGTTTTTGCTTTTACAGTCATTCTGCTTTCTTTTAGCGGAATACCACCTATGATCGGGTTTTGGAGTAAGCTCATTATTGTGTTTGGAACAGTTCAGGCCGGAGGATATTACCTGTTGCTTGCAGCGGCACTAATAATTAACTCGGCATTATCATTGGCTTATTATTTCAAAGTGATTAAATATATGTACATGAAGGA
>SKKY01000133.1 GCA_007123515.1 Clostridia bacterium | reverse complement strand
CCTTTTTATTCATACCACGTACCATGACTTCTGCAATAACTGGTTTGAGGGTATCGTCTAGTCGACTAAGAAATTCAGAGGTAAGAGAGGGCATTCCTTCTGTTGTTACCTCCACACCTTTTTGTCTGTGGATCTGTACGTATCCTTCTTGTTTTAAAAGGTTATACGTCTTATTTACCGTGTGTAGATTGATCCCGAGGTCCTGAGATAAAACACGGACGGAAGGGAGTGGATCACCGGGCAATAATTGCTTTATGGCAATGCCTTTAATGATCTCATGATAGAGCTGCAGGTAAATGGGAACTTCAGACTGAAAGTCTAGTTTGAGGATCATAAGTTGTGTCTCCCTCCTTTTTTTTAAAATAGAGAGCGATTAGACCATTAACCATAAGTAAGACAATCCACCCGCTAATGCCAGCAATTCCGTTAATTAATGTATGGCCTCCGTTAATATAGATAATAGAAATAGCTGCGGTTCCATTTAGTGTGCCGTGAGCAATAGCGGCTCCGATCACACTCTTAGTTTTCATCCTGATCAGAATAAAAAGCGGGGAAAGTAAAATGCACCAGATGACCATCATAAAGATGCCGATTATCGGATACCCGGGATAATTATGACCCTGCATGATAAGCGGGGCGTGCCACAGACCCCAGATAACACCGGATATAAGGGCATGTTTCCAGAAGTTTAGAGGTTCCAGCGCTTCATAGAGATAGCCTCTCCAGCCAAGCTCCTCACCGAAGGCAAAGAAGGCATTAATAGTGATGCCGGCAAAGAGTCCCTGTACGATGGTAATGGCCAGTAATTGCCAGGGTGACCCGGTAATCTGTTCCATCATAGTCTGAAAATCTTCTTCAGGAAGAAGATCCTGGTATTGGGCGATAAAGCTTTCCATCTCGATCGAAAATTCGGCTCCGGGAAAGAGAGCATTAACCGGTAGAACAAGGAAGGTGATAAAGACAAAAACCAACCAGGAAAAAACAAACCAACGGTTAAACTTTATAAAAATATGAGCGTCACGCAGTCGGCGTTTCTCTTTTTTATACAGAATGATGGCAATGATACCGGGTATCCACATATATCCGGAAGCCATCAGCAGGTACATCATGCCGCCTTCTACATTAAATATAAAATAGAAGACGGCTGCATATAGATAACTAACAATAAAAGTCCATAAGACAAAACGTTTTGCTTTTTTCATTGTAAATTCACTCATTTCTATGGCACCTAAGTGCTATTTGGTCTATCTGTTATACATATAATATAACAGCATTTAAAAATATGCAAGTATTTAATATTTTTTTTTTTTACGGTACAATAAGAGGCAATTAATGAGATAGAAACACGAAAGGAAGCCATTGCCATTATGAGAATAGGAATTTTTGATTCCGGCATCGGAGGGTTGACGGTTCTTAGCGAAGCCATAGAGACAATGCCTAATGAAACATATATCTATTTTGCTGATACCTATCATGTTCCTTATGGCTGTAAGCCTAAGGAAGAAGTAAAAAAACTGGTGGTCGCTGTCAGTGAATTTCTTTATAGCCAAAAGATTGATGCGCTGGTGGTCGCTTGTAATACGGCAACCAGCATCGGAATTCAGGAGCTCCGGGACAAGTACTCTATTCCGGTAATAGGGATGGAGCCGGCCGTAAAGATGGCATTAAAAAAAGACTGCACTAAGAAAGTGCTGGTTTTTGCAACAGCGCTGACCATTGCTGAGGATAAATACAGAAAACTAATCGCCTCTAATCAGGCGGATCTGCAGGTCGTTTCTCTGGCCATGCCCGGACTTGTCAGCTTTGCTGAACAGCAGGATTTTGATTCAGAAGAGGTACAGCAGTACATTAAGAAATCCATAGCGTCTTTTGATCTTTCAGAATTCGGGACATTAGTGTTAGGCTGCACCCATTTTATCTATTTTAAAAAGCAAATCAAAGACATCTTGCCGGATCATATCGAGATTGTTGATGGAAATGCAGGTACGGTCAGGCATTTAAAAAATACAATAACAGAGAAGCATAACAATAAAAACGCTTTAGAAATTATCTGTTACTCTTCTTCTGGAGACGGTCCGATTCAGGCTGATTTCACCCGATATCTTACGTATCTAAAAAAAATGAAAGAAAAAAGCTAGGAGTTCTTTATTGTAGAGGATAAGGACTCCTTTTGTATTACAACCACTGCAAATCGGGTAAAATATATAGATGAGGTGAGTGGACATGTTAGAAAAAATTGATCTTGATAAAAAGATGAGCCAGAAAGAATTTGATGAAAAAATAAAGGAATTACATTATAAGCTGGCGGAATTACAGCGTTCCTTTAAAGCAAATAAGATTCCGACAATACTTTTATTTGAAGGGCTTGATTCAATTGGTAAGTCCCAAATTATTAATCAACTGATACAGTCACTAGATCCAAGGGAGTTTAAATTTTTCTATATTGAACCGCCGACGCCTGAAGAGCTAAGCAAACCTTTTTTATGGAGATACTGGAACAAGACACCGCCAAGAGGTCTTATGAGTATTCTTGATAAAAGCTGGTACAAAGAAATAGTGATAAAAGAGGTTGAGGGCGAAAAGAAATCAAAAACCAATGTAAACTACCCCGAGATAAAGGATTTCGAAAGACAATTATCCCGTGATGGCTATGTATTAGTTAAGTTCTTTATTCACACCTCAAAAGATCATCTTAAAAGACGAACGAAGGATCTTGAAAAGGTCGAAGAATATCCTCTTGTTTTTCAGGAAGAGATGGAAGAAAAAGTTTCGAAGTATGATCAGTACATTGATACGTTTGAAGAGATGCTTGAATCAACAGACAGTGCTTTTGCACCCTGGATGTTTATTGAGGGCGATAATGTCCGATTTGCGGTAGTTAAGGTATTTATGCTCTTGATTAATATGATGGAAACCAAACTTAAGGAAAACCAGAATGATTGCGAACCAGAAGAGATTCATTTGTTTAGCAACGAACTTAATGATATGAATGCTTCGATTCTTGACAAAGTGGATCTGACTTTAGATATGAAAAAGGATGAATATGAAGAAAAACTAAAAGAAAATCAGCAACGTATAAAGATTCTTAGCTACCAGCTTTATAATCTTGGCGTTCCTGCGGTGATCGTTCTTGAAGGCTGGGATGCAGCCGGTAAAGGTGGTCTGATCCGTCGGGTCACTTCTGTGATTGATCCCCGGTTCTATAATGTGATCCCGATCGCTAAACCAAATGACCTGGAATCCGACCACCATTACCTTTGGCGCTTTTGGAATCAGTTTCCAAGAAAAGGCGATCTTCATATTTTTGATAGGAGCTGGTATGGAAGGGTGCTAGTTGAAAGGGTAGAAGGGTTTGCAACCGATGATGAATGGAAAAGAGCCTATAAGGAAATTAATGAAATGGAAAAAAGCTTGCATAACTTTGGGGCGGTCATTCTTAAATTCTGGCTTCATTTTGATAAAGATGAGCAGCTAAAGAGATTCCAAAGCCGCCAGGAGACACCCCATAAACAATGGAAGATAACCGATGATGACTGGAGAAACAGGGAAAAGTGGAGTCACTATAAAATTGCGGTGGATGAAATGCTGTTTAGAACAAGTACGACTTATGCACCTTGGGATATTATAGAATTCGCATCTAAACGATTTGGAAGAATAAAAGCGATGGAAAAGATTATTGAGGCTTTTGAAAAAAAAGTGGAAGAAGTACAGAATAAATAAAAATCGACCATCTCTGACCTATTGACCTTCCCTGACCTTATTGCTATAATGAGGAGCAAGGAAGAGAATTTGCAGAGGAAGGAGGCATCATTTTGTCAGTAAAATTCCAGGACTATTACAAAATATTGGGCATAAGCAGGAGTGCACCCCAGGATGAAATAAAAAATGCCTATAAAAAAATGGCTAAAAAGTATCATCCTGATCTTAATAAAACAAAAGAGGCTGAAGATACCTTTAAAAAAGTTAGTGAAGCTTATGAAGTGTTAAAAGACCCTGAAAAAAGAAAATTATATGATCAGTTCGGTGAAAACTGGAAAAGCGGTCAGGATT
>SKKY01000169.1 GCA_007123515.1 Clostridia bacterium | reverse complement strand
TTTAGTTTTACAGAAACAACAGGTTCTGCAAAATACATGTCCTTTATTGATACTGCTTTTGATGAAGCACTTGGTGCTCTTGATATCCGAAATCAGGAATCTCTGATCTACTCAGGTGGTTTCAAAATCTATACAACGCTTAATACAAAATTACAGGATAAAATGGAAGAAATCTACCGGGATGATACCAAATTTCCTTTAGGCAGAGGTGGTAATGAAATTCAGTCAGCAATGGTTGTTCTTGATCCTAAGACCGGGGAAATTCGCGGTCTCATCGGCGGAAGAAACATTGAAGGAGCCCGGGGATTCAACAGGGCCACTCAGGCAGTAAGACAACCCGGTTCAGCCATGAAACCGGTTTCAGTATTTGCTCCGGCTCTTGAAATGGGATATTCTCCCGCTTCTGTATATGACGATTACCCTAAAGCCTATCCGGATACTGATGAAAAACAAATCGTCTTCAGAAATATTGATAACAGACACCGCGGCCTTGTGCCAATGAGAAGAGTTCTTACAGAATCGATCAATATTGCTTCTGTAAAAGCACTGGAAGAAATTGGTATCGATAATGGTTTTATGTTTGCTCAGGATCTCGGTATTAGTTCTCTTGTCGGTACCGGTCCGGTTAATGATAAAGGCTATTCGCTCGCTCTCGGTGGTTTAACCCGAGGAGTCAGCCCCTTAGAGCTAACCGCGGCCTATAGTGCTTTTGCTAATGATGGTGTAAACGCTGAAACGCATTCCATCAGAAGAATAGAAGATTATTACGGAGAAGTACTTTACGAACGCGAACCTAAAGAAAACCGGATTATGTCTCCGCAGACGGCCTATTTAATGACAAGTATGCTGCAGTCCGCTGTATCAGAGGGTACCGGTGTCAGAGCAAATTTCGGCAACTGGCCGATAGCCGGTAAAACCGGAACCACTTCATTTAACGCCGATATTTGGTTTGTGGGATATACCCCTGAGTTAATAGGTGGTATATGGATGGGTTATGATAAAGAACAAACGATGTCTAATGTTTATGGCGGAACTCATGCCGCTCCGGTTTGGAGAGAAATTATGGAAGTCGCTCATGAGGATATGACTCCCACAACTTTTAACAGACCACCAGGTATTGTATCCGTAACCATTGATACTAAATCAGGAAAGCTTCCAAATGAACATACACCTGCAGAATACCAACGCTCTGAGCTTTTTAATCAGGAACATGTTCCAACCGAGGTTTCTAACGCCTGGATACGCATCCCCGGCTATGACCCCGGAGTGTTTTTAGTCAGAGAGAATCCTTGGCAATTAAGTGGTTTTGACGTTATTCCAGAAGATGCCAGACTGGAGCCACCTGATCATCTGAATCCTTATTTGCTCGGTGTCGATCCGGAAGAAATCTCTGATCATGAATATGTCCCTGAGACAGAACTTCCAGGTTTTAGTGTTACTAGCAGAGAATTATATCAGGGCGAAAGTTCGGTTATCAGAGGATTTGAAATGAGCTGGAGCTGGTCAGATAATGATCTCGAAGGATTAACGTTTGATATCCACAGATCAGATACCCCTGATTTTACACCCAGTCCATCAACCAGAATTGCAAACATCAGTAATATGAGTTTTGTTGATGAAAACGTAATGGCTGATGAAGTGTATTACTATAAAATTATTGCTTATAACAACATCTCAAATAAGAGACTTGGTTTATCAAATACACTTCGTTTCCCAATACAGCAGAATAATAATTCTGAAAATAACAATAATAATAACAATGGTAATGATAATGGAGAAAATGATCAAAGCCCCGAGCCTGAACAAGTCTCTTTGTCCGCTCCAAGTCTTAGTATTACTCCAAAAAGAGATGGTAGTAATTACATTATGCAATTACAGTGGACCAGTGATAATACAGGTGATATAGAGTATTTAATTTATCGCGGAACAGAACCGGGGTTTCCAGTTTCGGCTGAGTATCAGCTAAACTCATCAAGAGTCACATCCACTTCCTTTAGTGATTCTAATATAGAAAATGGGAAGAATTATTTCTATAAAGTTGTAGCACGGCAAATCGGTACAACTAACACATCATCATCTTCGAATGAAATTCGTGTCGGAATTCCGGCTGAATAAAAAACATAAAAAAAGGAAAGGAATCTCTTATGAGATCCTTTCCTTTTTTGTTTAATTTTATTGTAGTTCAACAACGGTTACTCCATGTCCTCCCTCGCGAGCATCTCCCATTCTATATTTTAGGTTATAGGGATGGCCTTTAAGGTAGTCGGTAATGGCACCTCTAAGAGCACCCGTTCCTTTACCATGAATAATAGATACAGTTGCCAGACCGGCAATTTTAGCATCATCCAGATATTTATCAACAACAGAAATGGCCTCTTCAACAGTCTGCCCTCTGACATCGACTTCCGGCTTGATATCCATCAGTTTTTGATCCTTTATTTTGGTAATGCCCGTTCTGGAAGGTTTGGGTTCAGAAGTTTTTAGAACAGATACGTCTTTTTTGCTTATTTTCATTTTCATTATTCCCAGTTGTACATATAGCTCATTGGCTAGAATATCTAAAACAACGCCTTTTTGGCTGAATTTAGGAACATACACTTCCATCCCCGGAGTAAATTCTCTGTCCGGAAAAGATTCCTCCGCACCTTTTAATGTTGTTATTTTATCGTATAACTCGGAAGTATCTTCTTCAAGCTGCCCTTTAAAGGCGCTTGCCTTTTTTAAAGCTTCCTCTTTATCAAACCGTATCAATTCTTTTAATTCTTTCATTTTTTCAGCCGTTTCCGTTTTTGCTGCTCTCACAATTTTATAGGCTTCTTCTTCCGCTTTTTTGATTATTTTTTCTTCACGTTCTTTCAATTTTTGTTCGGAATCATGGATATCTTTAAACTTTCTCTCAGCTTCTGCAAGTTTTAGTTTTGTTTGTTCAAGATTTTTCTCCGCATAAAAAGCATCGGTTTCCAGCTTTTCAATCAAACCGGAAACATCCTGATCCTCTTGGCTAACCATGCTTCTGGCTTCTGCGATAATACCTTTATCAAGGCCTAACCGGTCTGCTATATCAAGAGCATTACTCTTACCCGGAACGCCCACCAGCAATTTATAAGTAGGCCTCAGGCTGATGGTATCAAATTCAACGCTTGCATTTTCAACTCGATCATGGTTATAGGCAAAAACTTTAAGATCGCTGTAATGCGTGGTAGCGATAATCTTGGCTTTTTGTGCAATAAAATATTTGATGATAGCGATTGCCAGATTAGCTCCTTCTGACGGATCTGTACCTGCTCCTAGTTCATCAAGAAGCACCAGTGTTTGATCATCGGTATTCTTAATAATATTAACAATATTTGTCATATGCGAAGAAAATGTACTTAAAGATTGCTCAATACTTTGTTCATCACCAATATCACAAAAAACTTTTTCGAATATGCCGATCTCTGCCGTTTCAGCAGGAAGATGCAAACCACTTTGCGCCATTAATGCAAAAAGACCCGTGGTTTTTAATGTCACCGTTTTACCTCCGGTGTTAGGTCCGGTAATAACAAGAGCATCAAAATCATAACCTAAGCTTAAACTAATCGGAACGACTTCATTTTTAGGAATAAGCGGATGTCTGCCGTATTTAAAAACAATTCGCTGATCATCCGAAATGACTGGTTCTACGCAGTCAAATTCTGTACTTAGCAAGGCTTTAGCCATAACCGTATCAATCTTCGTTAGTTTAGCCAAATTGTGTTTTAGCACATCAGCATGTCCGGCTATATGAGAGGATATCATAAGCAAAATCCTTGTTATCTCTTCTGTTTCCTGTAATTCAAATTTTTTGAGATCATTATTTAATTCTACAACCGCAGTAGGTTCTACAAATAATGTGGCACCACTCGATGATTGATCATGAATAATACCGGGCACATTCTGGCGGTATTCAATTTTAACCGGAACAACGTATCTTCCATAGCGGTCAGTCACAATAGATTCCTGAAGATACTTAGAAGAATTTGGGTTTTTTATGATCTGTTCAAGTTTTGATCTTATCTTTTCATTAAGACTTTTTTTCTTTCTTCT
>SKKY01000190.1 GCA_007123515.1 Clostridia bacterium | reverse complement strand
TTTTCATGGATCAAGTGGCCGAAGCGACACTTGATATTGGAATGCGCGGTGTTCTTGCCAGAGGTCTGATTGCTTTTACTGATACAGATAAAAAAAATATAGAGGAAAGTACTCGTTTTATTCGGGACTATCATAAAACAGGCAATGGCAGGATTACTTGCCTGTTTGGTCCTCATGCTCCGTATACTTGTCCCCCGGAATATTTGCAGGCAGTGATGAAGGCTGCCGACGAGGAAGGGGTCGGTATCCACATCCACATTGCAGAAACCGCACAGGAGATTATCGATATTGATAAGCTTTACGGAAAATCTCCGGTAGAGCATCTTAATGATTTGGGACTTTTTGACAGGCATGTGGTAGCGGCGCATTGTGTGCATATTAGTGAATCGGATATGGATCTTTTAAAAGAAAAAAATGTAGGAATCTGCCATAATCCGACAAGCAATCTAAAGCTTGCCAGTGGAATTGCGCCTGTCCCTCAAATGCTGTCTAAAGGTTTGGCCGTTGGTATAGGGACTGATGGGGCCTCAAGTAATAATAATCTGAATATGTTTGAGGAAATGCATATTACTTCCTTAATTCATAAAGGTCACACCCTGGACCCTCTTGTAACAAGTGCAGAAGAGGTCCTGAAAATGGCTACTATTTACGGAGCAACAGTACTTGGATTAGAAGATCAGATCGGATCCGTTGAAGAAGGAAAAAAGGCAGACCTGATTATGGTTGATGTAAAGAAACCCCACTTATGCCCGGAGGCTGACCTAATCGCGAATATGGTCTATTCAGCACAAGGATCGGATGTGCAGTATGTGATGATCGATGGTACCCTGGTACTTGATAATTATCGCCTGATAACAGCCAATGAAAATAAGATAATGGAAAAAGCAGAAATCATGAAAAAGAGTATGCTAAAATAGGATTTTTAATGAGGTGTCATATGTCTGAAAAAATTGCGGTAATAGGATCTTCGTTTGTTGACTGTAAAAGTTATTTACAGGAAGAATATAATCCGCAGGGAAGAAACTATGGAACGGTTGAAGTGGTTCATGGAGGAATAGGCAGAAATATTGCTGTGAATATGGCCGATCTTGAATTCAATGTGAGTTTTATTTCCACAATTGACAACAGTTCCTTTGGTCATGATTTTTTGGAAAAACTAAATAAAAAGAACATTAACACGGAACACATACTTCCGATAAATGACAAGGGCATGGGTTTTTGGATGGCTATCGTTAATCCGGACGGCCTGTTGCAGACTTCTGTAACACAGTTGCCGGATATCAAACATCTTGAAACATACATCGATAAGTATGCCGAAAAATTTGCCCGTTTATATCAGACAGTATTACTGGAACTTGATTTGAGCGAAAAGATTACCTCAAAAATGATCAATGCCTGCAAGAAAAATAAAAGGAGTTTATTTGTATATAGTGCAAATGCTGAATTTGCGATTACGGATGATTCTTTACTCCAGGATCTTGCCTGCTTTGTGATTAATGAAGAAGTTGCTTCGAAAATGTTTGATGAAGATGTTGCGGATATTGAGGTGCATATTGTTCAAAAAAGGCTCAAAGAATTTGTTCAGAATCATAATATACAAAGAGGTATTGTGACCCTTAGCCAAAGAGGATCAGTGTTCTATGATAACTTGCATAATCAAAGTGGTTACATAGAACCGTTTGAGGTTACAGTGGTGGATACCTCCGGAGCCGGAGAGGCACTTTTTTCTGCGACGGCTGCAGGGCTTTTGCAGGGGGTTATCCTTAAAGATGCGATTGCTATAGGAGCCGAATATGCAGGAATTGCCATTGCTCAGGCATCTAATAATCCCCGTGAAAAAGAAGGTAAGGAAAAAGTGAAACAAAAAATCAGGGAAAAAATAAAAAGTGAGACGGATCAATAATGGTAGTTGCGTATAGCTTTTTGTTTTTGAGGATCATATTTCTGGCTGTAGAGAGAATCACAGTAAAAAAGCTGGGTGACTTTGAAGGAAATATGGAAAAAAACATAGCGGCCACGTTTCTGTTTTTCTTTATCGGAGCGTTGTCGCTGGCTCCATTTGTTGCGGTGCAAACGATCGATAATTATGAGTTTGTGATTCCTGTCTTAATCAATGGAATTGTATATAGTTTTTATGCTTCGCTCTATGTATTTAGTCTGGCTAAAGGGGAAGCGTCACTTGTTACCCCGATTACAAGCCTTGGTTCTCTGGTGCTTCTAATTCTCTCAGTTATTTTTCTTGGAGAAAGTCTAAACATTGGAAAAATTGCAGGAATTTTGATTATTATTTTTGGCCTGAGCTATTTAAAAAGATCGGACAGCTTTTCAACATCAATGAAGCTCTTATTTAAGGAAAAAGCGGTTCTTCTGATGTTTGTTGCTGTAACCATTCAGTCTTTTGGAAGAATTCTTGATAAGTTTTTTATCGTTAATATGAATCCTGTCGCTTATGTGTTTTTTTTGTATTTAATGATCAGCTTTTACCTACTTTTGTTTTTAATCTATAAAAGAAAGGTAAGTGCTATTTATGAACTTTTTATCAGGAAACCAGGCTGGGCGATCGCAAGTGGTTTAATTAATGGTTATTCCTATTATTTTTTGATGATGACTCTAAAAGAGATTGAATTAAGCGTAGCAGAACCGCTTAGTCAGACTTCAATGGTAATTACCGTGATCCTTTCTTCTTTATTTTTAAAAGAGAAGATCAGAGATAAACTTGCCGGATCGATTATTATTTTGCTTGGTGGATGGTTGTTATTTCTTGACATCTAAACATTCTTTGATAGGAGTTTGCAAATCATGTAGAATGAGAGGTAGATTAAATGAGCGGACTGGAACTGGGTACTAAGATACCCGAGATTACTCTTAAAAATCAAAAAGGGACACCGATCGATATCAATGATTTCAAAGGAAAAAATGTACTACTTTCTTTTCATCCTTTGGCATGGACATCGGTCTGTGAAAAACAAATGAAGAACATTGAAGGGCATTACGATTATTTTGTGGATCAGCTAAATATTGTTCCTTTAGGAATCAGTATTGATCATTCGTTTTGTAAAAATGCCTGGGCAAAGGCGATTGAGGTTGAAAAACTTGATATGTTATGTGATTTCTGGCCGACCGGAGAACTTGCGAAAATGTGTAATATTTTCAGAGAAGAAGCTGGGACTTCAGAAAGAGCTGATTTGCTTTTTGATGAGGAAGGAATACTTATTTTTCAGAAAATATATCCGATCAGTGAAGTTCCCAATTTAAGTTTAGTGGTGGATGCCATCACTAATCGATAGTTTTTGACTGCCTTATTTGTAATGAAGTATAGCCTTTTTATTTTCTAAGCCAATACAGTCTTTTTGGACATTGTATTGGCTTTTTGTTTATCTGATAGTGCAATCGCTTTCTGCTACAAAGGCGATAAGGAAAAATTATAATAATAGCAATCAAATAAAAAAGTGATAACATACAATAAATTATGATAGAATAATCCTGCATCACATTTTAGGTATATGAGGGGTAGAAAAACATTGTCTTTAAAAGTACTTATAGCCGATGATGCTGCGATCATCAGAAAAACGCTGTATCATATACTTAGAAACAATAATTATGAAGTGGTGGCAGAGGCTGAAAATGGACTGATGGCGGTCAGAAAATATAAGGAATACATGCCGGATCTTGTAATAATGGACATTACCATGCCCGAAATGGACGGAATAGAGGCTACAAAAGAAATACTTAACATAAATCCGGATGCTAAGATCCTGATTTGCTCGGTACTTGGCCGAAAGAATATAATTGTTGATGCTTTTGTGGCAGGAGCCAGTGATTTTTTAGTCAAGCCTTTTCGAAAAGATTCAGTGCTTGAAAAGGTATCTAAATTTGAAAAGAAACGTAATTAGAAAAAGCCCGGCTTCATCTGCCGGGCTTTTTCTAATGGATCGTTATTTTGGCTGATAGTTCTTAAGTACTTCAACGATGACTTCGCCAAGTCCGCGGGCTCTTAGTCCGATTTTATCAGCGGAAGCCATCGAAAGGTCAATAATTCTGCCGTGGATATGTGGCCCGCGGTCATTAATTTTAACAACCACTGAATCATCTGTTGCTTTATGTGTGACTTTGACAAAGGTGCCAAACGGCAGGGTGCGGTGAGCCGCTGTCATAGCATATTGATCGAAGACTTCTCCACTTGTCGTCCGGCGACCATGGAACTTTCCTCCGTACCAGGAAGCCGTTCCGGAAAAAGTATCAACGACGTTTAATGCAGGCACTTTCTCTTCTACTGGTTGCGCCTGTTCAGGGATAAAACTCAGATCGAGATCTTCAGTTTCAGAAAATGCATAGATAGTTCTTAAGGAATCACTCCAAATGATTTCATAGCCTAAGGATTCAGCAGCAAACCGTACCGGAATGTAGGTCGCATCACTTACCAGTGTGGGTGCGACATCAAGAATCAGCATATTATCATTGATGTAGGCAGTGTGTTTTTCTATCTTCAGTGTAATCTGATTCCCGTTATAGCTGGCATTAACCTGTTTTTCCTGATCGCACCAGTCCAAATCTGCGCCGATGGACTCAAAGAAATCTCTCATAGGCAGAAGCATTCTGCCATTAGCCAATATGGCATTTCCGTTAAACTCAGCAGGTTCAAAGTCAATAATAAAACTTACATCATCTAGTTCGCGAGCCGGAGCTTCGGCATATGCAGCAAATGAAAAGCTGCTCAGTAAGAGACAAAATAAGCTTATTGCCAATATTTTTTTCATATAATTAATCACCCCAAAACATTTTGTTAATCATATCCTTTTTTTACTAATCAGGCAAGTGTGGTTGTTCTACTTGTGTTACAGAGCATAAATCGATATGATAGATTCGAGATAGTAAAAAGGAGGTGCCGTGTTGAAGATTGCAATAATTTTTGGAACTAAACACGGAAGTGCACAAGAATGTGCATTACATTTAGCAGAAAAAATAACATGCAAGGTATCTGTATATAACCTAAGTAAGAAAGAAGTTCCTCTGATTGATGATGTAGACATGGTGATTATGGGTAGTTCAGTGTATGCCGGGCGGCTTAACAAGGAAGTTCTGACATTTGCAAATAACCACCAAGAAAAGCTCTTGCAAAAAAAGCTGATGTTATTTACCTGTAATATGCACAGGGGAGAAGAAGAAGAAAAACAGCTGCGGAATATTTTTCCTGAGGAGCTGACCAGACATGCACAAGAGCTGGTTTCTTTTGGAGGGAAATTTGATTTTTCCAAACTTAACTTTTTGGAAAAAGTGGTCATTAAAAAAGTTGCCAAGGTAACAACAGATATAGAAGATCTTCGTTTTGATGCCATTGAAGCGTTAGCTGAGAGAATTAACGCTGAATGCGTTTAGAAAAAAAGGGATAAATAGCTATGAGCAAAGATCCTGCCATAACGCACGTCAATAATAATTTTTGATCAGCCATAAAGGGAACATGGTTAACTATGAGAGTGTAGAGCAGGAAAAAGTATTGGGATACTAATAAACGGATTTGCATAATGGGTTCTTTGCCCTGATCATCATAAGATTCGGGCGCCTTATTCTGCAGGATCCACCACAAAAACAAAATGGAGACAAAGAGGGTAGCAAAATACATTATGTCGCCGGATATATAAAAATATGGACCTGTAAAAGGCGCTAAGCAGAACCAGATGAGCCCTGCGGCTGTAACCAACAGTCCGCCATATATGTTTTTTTCGCGCCTTGCAAACCATATATAGAGAAAAGCAATGAAAGTCATAATGAGAAAAAGAGGATGTTCATTTTGGCGGGCGATTATCACACTAAAAACGGCAATCAGTAAATAGTCAGAGATCAAAATGGTTAGCCCTACACAAAGACTAAGTGATCGTAATAGCAGTAAGAGCCAGAATAAGGTGAGCAGGGAAGTATTTAAATCGATAAAAGGAGAAAGAAGACCATATAGTAAAACTGAAAGGACTGCCGCCGTATGGTTGTCCGGATCGAGTTCTCTGTTAAGGGCCCATACAAGAAAAAGATTTGCGGCAAAAAGCAGACTGAGCCAAATATCCTGTGAATAGATAAAGTAGAGCAAAAAACCGGCCGGTGCAATTTGTGCGATCCGTTTATTAGATGCATAAGACAGATCGACAGGTCGGCCGAGAGCGCTGATTTTGTAATTATTCATGATTAATCACCCTAAAGTATACATACCCTTGTTGTTTAAATTTGTAACAGACGGGTAAGTAGTAATTATGAATATTGTGATATAGTATCAACAATATAAAAAGAAATTTTAAAGGAGGAATTAAGAAATGAGTTCAAGGCAAGAAAGAAAAGAAAATGTGATTAAGGTTTTAAATGAGGCTCGTTCTATGGAATTACAGGCAATTCATCAGTACATGAATCAGCATTATAATTTAGATGATCGTGACCTTGGGGAATTAGCGGCTAATGTTAAATTAATAGCAATCGATGAAATGCGTCATGCAGAAGCGTTTGCTGAAAGAGTTTTGGAACTTGGTGGAGAGCCAACTTCTGAACTTCATGGTTCTATTAAAAAAGGACAGGAAACTGTGGAAATGTTTTTACATGATGCTGAGGCTGAAGGAAATGCAATGGAAGCCTATAACCAGTTTGCCAGAGTTGCCAGTGAAAATGGAGACAGCATTACCAAAAAATTATTTGAGCAGATTATTGAAGAAGAGCAAGAGCACTTAAACTATTTTGAAGATGTAGCCGGACATATTGAAACGTTAGGCAACGTCTATTTAGCAAGGGTTGCCGGCACATCTTCAGATACAGGTGGAGCATCAAAGAGTTTTGTCAATCAAGCGTAACAGTGTAAAAAAAGGAGACGACTTTCATCGTCTCCTTTTTTTAGGATATAGTAACAACCCTTAACACCATGATGAGTTGTTGATTTTCATGCGCTCTTCTGTTATAATGTATACAGACGCTCAAACGATGCTTTCATAAAGTATTGCAAGAGTGTTTTTTATATTAGGAGGAGAATTTGAAAATGACTGAAGCTATAGAAATTGTTCATAATCATATTAGTGACGAAAAGAGTCCGAAAAGATTTACGGACAAATGGAAAGACTGGAAATGGCAGAGAAAAAATCTGGTAACGAATGTCGATACTGTAGAAAAGATGCTGGGCATCACTATGCCAGCTGATGAAAAAGAGAGAATTCAAAAAACGATAGATTTATTCCCTATGGCAATTACCCCTTATTACCTGTCGCTGATAGATCCGGATCATTATAAAAATGATCCGATCTTCCGACAGGCTTTTCCTGACGTGGAAGAGCTAAACTTGTCTGGTTGTGATATGGCTGATCCACTTGGAGAAGATACAGACAGTCCTGTCCCGGGCATTACACACAGATATCCTGATCGTGTGTTGCTGCATGTCAGCAATGTCTGTGCAATGTATTGTCGTCATTGTACAAGAAAAAGAAAAGTAGGGGACCAGGAGAGTATTCCGGCAAAAGAACAGATTTTGCAGGGGATCGAATATATTAAAGAAACACCGGAAGTCAGAGATGTGCTTCTTTCAGGTGGGGATCCTTTTATGCTGTCTGATGAATACCTCGATTGGATTCTTGGTGAGGTCAGAAAGATTCCTCATGTGGAAATTATCAGAATCGGAACAAGAATTCCGGTAGTTTTACCTTACAGAATTACAGACGGACTGATTGAAGTTTTAAAAAAGCATGGTGTGATCTGGGTTAACACGCAGTTTAATCATCCAAACGAAATTACGGATACTGCCAAAAAGGCACTAGAGAAGCTGGCGTTTGCCGGGATTCCTTTAGGTAATCAGTCTGTATTGCTAAAAAATGTCAATGATTGTCCGAGGATTATAAAAAAGTTGGTACAAAAACTTGTCGAAAACAGAGTCAGACCCTATTACCTGTATCAGTGTGACCTATCAGAAGGTCTTGAACATTTCAGAACATCAGTGGGTAAAGGAATAGAAATTATGGAGAGTCTGCGAGGTCATACCAGCGGGTATGCTGTTCCGACCTATGTTATTGATGCACCGGGTGGTGGTGGAAAAATACCGGTTATGCCGAATTACCTTATTTCCTGGTCATCAAACAAAGTCATCTTGAGAAATTATGAAGGTGTCATAACCACCTATAAGGTTCCTGATAATCACTCAGGAAATGCCTGCGATTTAGATTGTGACAAATGTAACCTTCAGATGGATGAAATTGATAACGCTGACGAATACAAAGCCACTGGTGTATACAAGTTGTTATCGGATTATGATGAGGAAATTACCATCACCCCGGAAAACTTAGATCGCAGAGATAGATCTAATTCTGAGGAGGAAGAGGAAAATGGATCAAATAATAAAGAATGAAAAAGCAATCATTCAACACGGAAAATATAATGACAGAATCTATATTATGAAAATCAAAGAGCAAGGCGCTTCCGATGTTCTTAACACAGCAGAAGAACTTTTAGCGGATCATCAGTATGGAAAGGTGTTTGCTAAAGTGTCGGCTGCTGACAAAGAGGCATTTGAAAAGAATGGATACATTGAAGAAGCGGTGATTCCGGATTTTTTCGGAGATAATAAAGATGTATTATTTATGTCAAAGTTTGTTGATCCGGAAAGAAGTATTGACAGCAATCTTACAGAAAATGAGGATGTTCTTAATACAACATTTAATAAAACATTAAGCACTGCCGTTAAAGCTCCTTCGGATTTTGAAGTTACAAAAGCTTCCAAGGCCGATAGTGAGGAAATAGCATCGCTGTATAGGGAAACGTTTCCAAGTTACCCTTTTCCGATTTATGATCCGGAATATGTTTCAGAGATGATGCAGGAAGATGTAGATTACTACCTTATAAAAAAAGACGGGCAGCTGGCAGCCGTATCATCGGCTGAGAAAGACCCGGACACAAAAACCGCAGAAATGACAGACTTTGCAACAAAAGAAGAGTTCCAGGGAAATCAGCTGGCGGCTGTTTTGCTATCTGAGATGGAAAACAGGCTAAAAGAAGAAAATTACAGACTGGCCTTTACCATTGCAAGAGCCTGTTCTGTTCCGATGAACGTGACTTTTGCCCGTGCAGGGTATGCATTTTCAGGGAAATTGGTGAATAACACTAATATCTCTGACGATATAGAAAGTATGAACATCTGGTATAAAAAACTAAAATAGTGCTATAATAAATGGAGAATCTTTTAATGAGGAGGATCCAAATTTGAAGTATAAAGTAGCGTTTGTGTGTGTTCATAATTCTTGCAGGAGCCAGATGGCAGAGGCCTGGGCTAACGATTTGGGACAAGAAGTCATGGAAGCTTATTCAGCAGGTACTGAAGACTATCCTGAAGTTAAACCCTTAGCGGTGGCGGTGATGGAAGAGGTCGGAATCGATATGAACCCTTATTATCCTAAGCTGTTAGCGGATATTCCGCCGGAATTTGATATTGTGGTGACGATGGGATGTAATGTGGATTGTCCGTTTCTTCCTACAAAACATCGTGAAGACTGGGGCTTAATAGATCCATCCGGTGGCCCGGTTGAGGATTATCGTAAGACCAGAGATGAAATTAAAGATAAGATGCTGGATCTGTTAGAGCGAATAAAAGACGGGCAACTGTCTTTGTAAAAAGGTAACAGGGTGATGAACATGCGGGAAAATAAAGGCAAAAAAAAAGAACCCGTTAAACGAGTTTATTGTAAAAGTTGTCTGCATTACTATATTACCTGGGATAAGAGATTTCCTAATGGTTGCAGATTCTGGGGAATAAAATCATCACATCTGCCTTCTGTGACTGTTTATCGGTCTAACGGAACAGTATGTGAATATCATCAAAAAAATGAACCAATAGCTTAGGCTATTGGTTCATTTTTTCTACTAAATGATAAATTAATCGTTCTGTTGCCGGCCAGCCAAGGCAGGGATCGGTAATGGATTTTCCATAAGCTCCGCCTCCTATAGCCTGATAGCCCTCTTCAATATAACTTTCGATCATTAATCCTTTGACATACTTGCCAATGATTGGCTCTTTACGTCTGTTATGAATGATTTCTGAGGCAATTCTGGGTTGCTGACTAAAGTTTTTATCTGAATTGGCATGATTAACATCAATAATAATCGCAGGATTTTTAAGTTCGCGTTTTTCGTATTCCTGGATCAAACGCATAACTTCTTCGTAGTGATAGTTAGGGATGCTTTGCCCATGCTTATCAACAGCACCTCTTAAAATAGCGTGCGTGAGAGGATTTCCATTTGTTTCTACTTCCCATCCCCGATAGATAAAATGATGACCCATCTGACCGGCTTTGATTGAGTTAAGCATAACCGAAAGATCACCGCTTGTCGGGTTTTTCATTCCGGCAGGCACATTAAAACCGCTGACAGTCAGACGGTGCTGTTGGTTTTCCACGGAGCGGGCTCCTACAGCGACATAGCTTAGCAAATCATCAAGGTAGGCGTAATTGTCCGGATAAAGCATTTCATCGGCACAGGTCATGTGTGATGTTTCAATTGCGCGAAGATGTAAATTTCTGATGGCTTTAATGCCTTCATACATATTTGATAGCTGACTCGGATCCGGTTGATGAAGCATACCCTTATAGCCTTCACCTGTCGTGCGTGGTTTGTTGGTATAAACACGGGGAATGATTAGAATATCATTTTTGACGACTTCCTGAACCGCGGCAAGTTTTTCAATATAGGACAATACTGCATCTTCATTATCTGCAGAACAAGGTCCAACGATTAAAATAAATTTTCCGCTTTTTCCTGTAAAGATATCCTGTATTTGGCGGTCTCTTTCTTCTTTGATCTTTTTGATGGATTCTGAAACAGGAATTTCCTGAAACAGCACATCCGGAGCAGGCAGCTCTCTTAGAAAATTAAATGACATTAGGTTCAGTCCTCTCAAATATAATCGGTCTTGCCGATGAACTCTCTTAAAATAGAGTTAAACGGAATCTGGGCATCCCCTAAGGGATAAAAAAAGGAAACCAATCGGATTAAGCGCTGAGCTTCATAATATTCTGGTTCATTGTGATCAATTTCCTCTAAGAGTGGAACCAGGTATTGCCTGAGGGCGGAAAGCTCATATACCAGTGAAGAGTTAAAAATGACATCCGCTTCTTCATCATAAGGGAAGATATTCCCCTCTTCTCCCTGGCGTACCACAGACCAGTAACGCAATGATTCAAGTGCGCTTCTTCCCCGGCTCTGATAATCACGTACGATTCTTCTGATCAGGCGGGCGTCTGTGGTGGGAAGACGGTTATGGTAATCAATGCCCAGCTGGGTTAAAGAATTTATATATATTTTAGCCTTGTTTTTCCTGTAGACCGATGCGGTTAGATCTTCGTTAAGTCCGTGAATGCCTTCAATAATCAGTATTTCTTTTTCATCAAGGCGCATCGTAGTACCTGAGGACTTGCTCTTTCCTTCTATGAAATCATAGCAAGGAACTTCGATGCTTTCTCCGTCAAATAATTGTTCCAAGTGTTTCTTAAATAAGCTAACATTAACGATATCAAGGGACTCAAAATCAGGAGCATCATCAGGAGTATCATCAAGTACACCCGGTCTCTTATCGTGATCAATAAAATAATCATCGATTGATATAATTTCGGTTTTATAGCCGATAACCTGAAGCTGGATGCTTAATCGCTTAGTAAAGGTTGTTTTCCCCGAAGAGGAAGGACCGGCAATGCAGATCAGTTTTAAATCCTGATTTTCTGTCAGGGTATCAGCAATCTGACTGATTTTCTTTTCATGAAGTGCTTCTGAAATCTTTACAATGGTATCAACCGAATTATCGATAATTCGGTCGTTAAGTGAAGAAATATAGTTACAGTCAATAATATTAGCCCAACGTCTTGTCTCTGTAAAAACTTTGGCAAGTTTTGGATTTTCTTCAAATTCCGGAAGCTTATTTGGATTGCTTGTTTCAGGATAACAAAGAATAAATCCTGGCGGATAAAATCGCAGTGAAAAAAGATCTAGATACTTGGTACTGGGAACCATGGTTCTGTAAAAATAACCAAACTTATTCCCAAGATAATAGACGCTTGAAATTGGATTCGGAAGTTGTTGAAGAAGGTGGGATTTATCAGTCATCCCGTAACTTTTGTATAAGTTAATCACATCTGAAGTGGGCATAATTTTTTTAATAAAAGGTAAATCTCGTTCTACATATTCACGCATTCGATTTTCAATTTTGGCTAGCTCTTTTTTGGTAAGTGCCGGAGTGATTTCAAGTTTACAGTAGATACCCTTACTTAACGAATTTTCAATCTTAAGCTGAGCTCTGGGAAATACTTCCTGCGTAGCTACAAATAACAGAAATATAAGGCTTCTTTGGTATACCTTGTTTCCTAATTCTGAGCTTAAATCAAAAAATTCAATATCGCTGTCCTTTTTAATAGGGTACGACAGATCTTTAAGTTTTCCGTTAATCATGGCAACGACTATCGGAGATTGAAAATCTTTATCAAATTCACTGCTGATTTCAAGTAAAGGTGTTCCTTCAGCGTATTGGCGGGTTATGTCCTTATTAACAGTCACACTCAGCATTTTCATACGAAGATAAAGCCTCCTTTATAGAAAGTACATCATTTTTTTTTCCTTTTTTCGGTTGCTTTTTCGTAGTATTTACGGAATTGCTCAAGCGGATTCATTTTTTCAAAAAAAGTAGGTTTTGACATTTTAAGGTTATCACTGCCACATCTGCGGCAGTAATTCCAGTTATTGATAAACATAGCAACCATTCCGCCGTTTCTTCTTAAAATGGAATACCATCCGCAGTCAGTACAGGAAATTTTAAAGGATCTTTCAAAAAGTTCTCCTACATCATTAACTTTACCAGCCGGAAAAGCCTTATCAATTAATTTACTCATAAGTCCATACCTCCAAGTCCAGAATAATTTGTATATTGTTATATCATACCAATTTTTGATCAGTAAAAAAAGGGTATTATGTAAAAACATTGTAAAAATAGATATTTTTCATTTAAAAAATATTGCAGAAAAAAAACAAAAGGTGTACAATATGCAATTAAATGCATTCAGAAAATAATTAGGAAGGAGATTCATATGCCGCATTTTTATAATGAACCATCAAGAACCTTTAGTGAGTATTTATTGATCCCCAGTTTAACAACTAAAGAGTGTATACCCGGAAATATTTCTTTAAAAACACCGTTGACCAAGTTTAAAAAAGGGGAAGAACCAGCCATTGAACTTAATGTACCAATGGTTTCTGCTATCATGCAATCTGTATCAGGTCCGGATATGGCGATTGCCTTAGCAAAAGAAGGAGGGGTTTCCTTTATTTTTGGATCCCAGTCTGTAGAAGATCAGGCAGCTATGGTTAGAAAAGTAAAGAACCACAAAGCCGGTTTTGTGGTCAGCTCCTTAAATCTAATGCCAGATCAAACACTGGCCGATATTTTGGAATTGCAACGGATCACCGGACATTCAACAGTGGCAATTACAGAAGACGGATCAGCTCACGGAAAGCTGTTAGGGATTGTCACCAGCAGAGATTATCGTTTATCAAGAACCAGCACGGATACCCAGATAAAAGAATTTATGACACCATTTAATGAACTGATTTACGGAAAAGACGGAATGACGCTTCCGGAAGCTAATGATATGATTTGGGATCACAAATTAAACTGTCTTCCGGTTGTTGACGAAAACCAAGATCTTTGTCATCTTGTTTTCAGAAAAGATTATGACAGCCACAAAGATAACCCTTTGGAATTATCGGATAATGACAAGAGATTGATCGTTGGCGCCGGCATTAACAGCCGTGACTTTATGGAAAGAGTTCCGGCTCTTATAGATGCCGGAGCAGATGTTCTTTGTATTGATTCATCAGATGGATTTTCAGAATGGCAAAAAGATACCATTGAGTTTATAAAAAGTGAGTATGGAGAGAAGGCGAAAGTAGGAGCCGGAAACGTTGTTGACCGTGAAGGTTTCCTGTTTCTGGCTGAAGCCGGTGCGGATTTTATAAAAGTCGGAATCGGTGGCGGATCGATTTGTATTACCCGTGAACAAAAAGGAATCGGACGCGGGCAGGCTAGTTCGATTATTGAGGTAGCCGAAGCCAGAAATGAATACTACGAAAAGACAGGCGTCTATGTACCGATTTGTTCAGATGGCGGGATTGTCCATGACTATCAC
Organism: Clostridia bacterium; assembly: GCA_007123515.1. Taxonomy (GTDB): domain Bacteria; phylum Bacillota; class Peptococcia; order Peptococcales; family SKKY01; genus SKKY01. The sequence goes on along the minus strand of SKKY01000190.1, from coordinate 77 downwards.
ATGACACTGGCTCTTGCCATGGGCGCTGATTTTCTAATGCTTGGCCGTTATTTTGCCAGGTTTGATGAAAGTCCTAC
>SKKY01000025.1 GCA_007123515.1 Clostridia bacterium | reverse complement strand
CATTTTTTTGGTAATGGCAGAGAAAACAAATACATAAAACGAAAATTTAGAAGCAAACGCAAGACACTTGGTAAAGCAAAGAAACTACAAGCAATCAAAAAATTGAATGATAAAGAACAACGATGGATGAAAGACAACGACCACAAAACAAGTCGTCAAATTGTTGACTTTGCTATCCAAGAGGGCGTTGAGACAAGACGCCTAGAGCAACTATCTGGCATACGCCAGACGGCAAAAACGAGCCGTAAAAACAAAAAGAATTTGCCCACATGGTCATTCTATCGCCTAGCCCAGTACATAGAATATAAAGCCAGACTTTCAGGGATAAAAGTAGAGTACGTAGACCCTAAGTATACGAGTCAAACCTGTCCAGAATGTGCAGAGCGGAACAAGGCAAAGAGATAGAAAGCATACATGCGCATGTGGATTCAAAACACATCGAGATAGCCTTAGTGCAATGAATATCATCAAAGCACCTGTGGTAGATGGTAAAAGTCTATCAGCCTAAGATACTACATGTACTGTCTTAGGAAGGACAATGGCAATGGCATGCCCTTAGCTTGAGATTATACTCCTCTACTGGAAACAGAATGGCGTTTAATCACCCAAGAATCCCATTGCTTTAGCTGTGGGAGTGTCAATAGTAGTGACTGATCATCTCGATTAATAACTCAGAAAACTCTTCCGGATGTGTTTCCATTGGACAGTGTGCCGCTTCCGGAATAATGTCCAGCCTAAAATCCGGAACTACTTCAGCAATTCTTTCTCCCTGGGATAATGGCACCCAGGTATCATTGCCACCCCAAATTCCCGATAACTGAATATCAGTTTCAGCTACCGCCTCTATCGGATCGTTTCCTGCTGTCTGTAATAAATCAATAAAAAATCTTGCTGTTCCCGGATTTTTCAAAGGTTCTACATAGCCGTCTAGTTCTGCCTGGCTCACCGGACGGCCATATGCAGAAGCCAGTACAGGCTCCATGCGACTTTCTGTAAGAAAAAAACGTTCCAGAACCAGGCTGATTCCCCGTGCCAACGGAGGATAGCGTAAGAGGTTTACCCCTGATCGCGGATTGTCCTGAAAAACAGCTCCGGCAACCAATACTGCTTTCTGTGTCCTTTGCGACTGTTCCAGGCTCATAGCCACAACAGTACCACCGCCCATAGAATGACCCACCAGATTCCATTGTTTATCGATAAGTTCCGGATATTCTGTCTCCAGCGCATCTAAAAGAAGCCAGAGCAGCCGACTCCTTTCTTTCTGACTGTGATCAAGTCCTACCTTTCGGTCACTATAGCCAAAACCGGGGAGATCAACTGCAACCACCTGAAATCCCTGTGCTGACAAATCTGGAAGTGTGTAGCGCCAGGAAAAAGTGGAACCGCCGAGCCCGTGAATCAGTAAAACATTACCGATAGCCTCCGGTCCATCATCAGACTCCATTCTTTCAAATTGATAGTGAAGCCGGACACCGTCAATGTCCATAAATGCACCATTTTCAAACGGTGACACCTTTTTTAACTGCCGTTCATCCGACAGGGTAAAAAAATATGGGAGTATCGAAGCGATCAAAAAGACAATTACCAATGTAAAGATGAGGTAAAAAAGAAATCGTTTTACTTTTTCTGTTTTCACATTTTCACCCCACTTTCAGCTATTTGCCTCTTTTTTTGCGCTTATTGAAATCCTGATCTATTTCATCTTTCCATGAATCAGAGAGAACCTTATGACTGCGAAGATAACTGACCGTTTCATTGATCACTTTATAATTAAGCGATGTCCCTGCACCGTCAGCATGATAATCGGCTGCCCGGTCTTTTTTTATTCCAAAACGCTCTGCCGTAGCCACCGCATTAATGTTAGCTCCAAGAAAGATAAACTCCCAGCCATATTTTTCTTTTTGATGCTCTATCATTTTCCGGACATCTTCATAACTAAATTCTCTGCTTGCATTTTCCAAACCATCTGTGGTGATCACAAACACCACCTGCCCGGGACGTTCTTCCTCTTTTGCTTCATGCAGGATTTTCCCGATCCGGTTAATCGTATGACCCACCGCATCAAGCAGTGCCGTTGTCCCTCTAACAAAATATTCCTTATCCGTTACAGGCTTTACTTCCTGTACCGAGAGGCGGTGATGAAGAATTTCATACTGATCATCAAATAACACGGTCGTAACCATCGCTTTTCCGGGTTCCTGCTGTTGCTTAGTCAGCATCGCATTAAAGCCGCCAATGGTATCAGTTTCTAACCCACTCATCGAACCACTTCTGTCTACAATAAAGACCAGTTCTGTTAACTCATTTTTCATTGTTATACCCTCCAATCATTGTTATGAATAAAGAGTATCACGCTGGCTCTCAAAAAGGGTCGCATCTGAAGCGACAAATCTAACCGCTAAGCAGATGTTGCTCAAAAGCAAACAGAGCCTCGTTGATTTCAAAAATATTATAATTCCCCTGTTCGATAAAGTATAAGATGATCAGATCAAATTTACTGCTGTTTGAAAGAGCAAAGCCCGCCTTATAAAGCAAATCCTTAGTCTCATCGACATGTAATTGCAGGGCAATGGCAAAGGCAATCACTGTAGATTTGCTTGGCCGGTAGTCAGGATTATTCTTAATTTTTGAAAAGTGTTTTCTGTCAATATTGGCTCTTTTATAGGTTTGAGTATCTGTCATATTCTTTTCATCAATCATCCGAAGCAGCGCCTCTGAAAAAGATTCATCGATTTGATCCAGGACATCCTCAAGTTTTCTCTGCGCTTTATTTTTTAAAACAGGCGCTTCCATTTTTGAGTATTGCCATTCTTCTGAAAAAAAATTCTGATCGATCTGCCTTGCCTCTGCTCGCCGGTTATATTCCTCCGGATACTCTTCTAAATATTTATCATCAATATACTCTTTAATCGATGAAAACAATTTTTCAGACAACATAACTGCCTTGCGGTCAAAGACTACAATATAAACGAGCATCTCCTCTTCCATTAAAAAATTACCAATGACAGATAATGCCACTTGCAGCGCCTTGTCTAAAGGATAGCCATAGGCTCCGGCCGAAATTAAGGGAAATGCAATACTTTCAAGCTGATGCTCTTTTGCAAGGATCAGAGAATTTCTATAGCAATCCGTAAGTAGTTGTTCTTCATTGAGTTTTCCCCCCTGCCAAACAGGACCAACGGTATGAATGACATATTTCGCCGGCAGATCATAACCTTTTGTAATTTTAGCCTCTCCGGTTCGGCATCCATCAAGCGTCCGGCATTCCTCAAGAAGTTCCGGGCCTGCTGCTTTGTGTATCGCACCGTCAACACCTCCTCCTCCGAGAAGAGTGTGATTGGCTGCATTTACTATGGCATCGGCCACAACCTTGGTAATATCATTCCGAATGATCTCCAGTGGCATCGACAGGACCTCCTTTTTTATAGCGTATGGAATATAGCACAGGGATCAAGACCAATGTCAGCAATGACGATGATAAAAGACCGGTCATTAAAGCCACGCCCATCGGCACAAAGAGCGTTCCGCTAAATATCAAAGGAATTAAGCCAAGAACCGTAGTGGCTGTGGTTAAGAGAATCGGGCGGACTCTTTTTTCTACCGCTAAACGGCAGGCTTCTTCAACGTCATTGACCCGCTCCCATTCCGAATTAATGTAGGTCATCAGGATGATTGCGTTATTGATCACGACACCAATTAAACTGACTAACCCCAGTAATGCAGTGAAAGAAATCGGCTGCCTGAAAATAAACAAACCAAAGGATGCACCAATAATCGAAAAAGGTATGGAGATCATTACAAGAAATGGCTGGGTGGTCGAAGAAAACTGAATCATCATAATGATGTAAATCGCCAAAAAGGCAAAGACCGCAGCAACACCTAAGCCGCCGAAGTATTTGTCAATATTTTCCTTCTCACCGGAAAAGGCCACCGTAATCCTTGGATCAAGATTAGCTTCCTCTATTTTTTCCTCTAGAATATTCTGAATCGCAACAGCGCTATAACCGAGCCTGACCTCAGATAATACATTGATATTATTTTCACGGTTATATCGTTTTGAAAGCGGCTGCTGTGTCTGCGGGTATGTTTCCGAGACATTTTTAAGAATCACTTTCTCATTGGTTATCACTGACTTGATCGCAAAGTTTTGCAATTCATTCAGATTTTTAATGTCACTGGTAAGAAAGATATCATATTCCTGTCCGCTCTCTGTCTGTAAGTCCGAAATAATTCTACCGCTTAAAGCGATGTTTATTTCATTTTGAATATTATAGCCTGTGAGTCCAAGCTGGTATGCTGTTATATTGTCAATATCAACCTGATAATTATACTTCATAACCTCATAGTCATCCGTAACATTATAGGTTCCGTTAATCTCTCTGAGCATTTCCTGAACCAGAGCCGATTGTTCTCTAAGCAGTTCTTTATCCTCGCCGGTTACTCTAACGATGATCGGAGCTGCGGATGGCTCGGCCTGTTCAAGTTCCTTTACCTGAACCGATCCGCCGGATATCCGGGCATCAAGGATAGGTTGCAGATATTGAACCAATTCTGTGTTGTTCTTAAATCGCGAACTTTTTTCTAAATCAACCACCGCCATCATTTGGGCCCGTTCCTCCGAAGGGGTCACCCCTGGTAGGGTAATAAAAAACCTTGGCAGCCCTTCTCCAACCGAGGAAGTGACTGATTCAATCTCCTTTTGTTCAAATAAGATCGTCTCAGCCTCTTGGGTCAGAGATTCTGTTGCATTTATGTTTGCATGTTGTTCAGAACGAAGATCAAGATAAATGATATTTTTGTCGGCTTTCGGGAAAAATATCAATGGCAACATTGAGCCAACAACCAACGCCAACACAAATAAGGCTAATGCTAAGTAGATGGTCACCTTTTTATAGGCAAGCCCGAGATTCGACAGGTTTTTAAAAGCTGAAACCACCTTCGCTCCATATGCCTCGTGGGTCTTTTCTTTAAAGAAAAGATAGGCAATCACAGGTGTAAAAAATATCGCTGCGAGGTAGGATGAACTTAAAGAAATAATCACAATCTGCGGGATGCTCCGTATATATTCTCCGGCCGTTCCGACAAGGATAAGCAGCGGAACATAAGCAGCCACCGTTGTTGTTGTTGCGGTGAATACCGGAACGGCAACATCTTTCACACCGTTGATACAAGCAGACAAGCGATCCTCTTTTTGATCCACCCGCACCTGAATTGAATCACTGATTACAATTGCATTATCGACTAACATCCCCAGGGAGATAATAAAACCGGCAATTGAAATCTGATGTATCTGTAAACCAAAAAGATTCATCACTGAAAAGGATAATAACAATGAAAAAGGAATAGCCATCGCTACCACTAATGCATTTCTTAAGCCCATTCCTAAGAAAACGACAAAAACAACAATCGCGATCGCACCGAACAGATTCAACATTAGCTGATTAACCGCGACCCTGATATCAGAAGGTTGGTTGATCACCTCACTAACCACAAGATCTGAAGGAAATGTTCCGGTTATCGCATCAAGGGTCTCATTTACCTGATCACCAATGGTAACGATGTTTCGGTTTTCAATAAAATATCCGACTAGAAGAATAGCTTCCTCACCATTGTGAAGATAGCGGGCAGCATTTTCTTCCCTTTCAATCACAACATCGGCAACATCTTTTATATGTAAAATGGCTCCGCTTTCCGGAGATACGGCAATCACCAACTCGCTGATTTCTTCAGCGGTCCGGAACTTGCCACTTGTCTGAACAGGAATGCTTACGCTCCCGTCATATAAATTTCCGGAAGGAATTTGCAGATGGTTTGCTGACAATACATCATGAATCTCCTGTAAGGAAATGGAATGTTGGTTTAACTGCGCAGTATCTACAATAATTTTTATCTGATTTTTTTGTTCTCCTTTGGTTTCCACACTGGAAACGCCATCAATTCTCTCTATGTCTCTTTTTGCTTCTTTTGCATAGAAAAGCAACTGTTCATTCGAATAGTTTTCTCCGGAAAAGCTGAAAATAAACCCCGAGGTTCGATCCATTTCGGTATCAATCTCAATCTGCTGAGCTGTCTGGGGGAGATCTTTCTGAAGATCATCCATCTTTCTTCGAAGAATATTCCAGGAATCATCTACATCTGTGCCCATCTCCAGCCAGACGATAACCACGGACAAGCTGTTTCTTGAAAAAGACTCGATGTAATCGATTCCTTCAATCGCAGCAATTTCATTTTCCACAGGTATGGTTACAGATTCCTCGACCTCATCCGGCGAAGCGCCGGGATAGACCACAGACACCATCGCAACAGGTGGAGTTACCTGTGGATTTTCCTGTTTGGGCATCATAATATAATTATAGGCTCCCAAAATAGATAGCAGGACAACCGTAAAAATTGTCACTCTTCTGTTTTTGATGATGGACTGCAGAAATTTATGGCTCATTCCTATCCCCTTTATTCTTTGACTTTTACTTGTTCTCCGTCATTAATATTTCTAAATCCTTCAGAAATAACACGATCTCCATCCTGCAAACCAAAAACCTGAACTTCGGTATTTTTTACCTGCCCCAGTTCTATGATTCTTTTCTCTGCCCGCTGATCCTGATCAACCAAATACACGAAATCCCTGCCATCATTAGCGATAATGGACAAGGGAATATATATAGCCTTTTTAGCACCGGTTAAAAAAGATACATTCACCATACTGCCCAGCGGCATCATCTGTGATACATGTTCATTAATCTCCAGCTCCACAGCATAGGTTCTTGTAGCCGGGTCAGGCAAAGGACTAATGTTATTAACACTAGCCTGATATTGATGTCCGGAGATGGTTACATAAACTTTTGTATTCTGGTCAATACTCTGAATGTCCTGCTGCGAAATTCCGACACGAATTATATTGTCAGGACTGTGTAACAGAATCACAGGATAAGCAGCAGGAACCATTTCGCCTCTTTCATAAAAAACCTTAGCTACCACTCCATTAAAATCCGCTCTTATTACACTATCACCAACCATAGTCTTTCGGTTATCATAGTCGATTCTTGCATTTTCATACGTTGTTTTACGGCTGTCCCTATCAAGCCTTGCCTGATCAAGCTCCTGAACAGAAACCCCTCCAGCCTGTTGAAGTTGCTGTAATTTTTCGTAATTATCAGAAGCAAAATCATAAGCACTTTTTGCCGACTCCATATTATTTCCAGCAGCTTCAACCGCCCTTTGTAAATCAGCATTTTCAATAGAAGCTAAAGTCTGACCTGTAGAAACAACATCCCCTTCAGCGACAGATAAAGAAGATAATTTGCCTGGCATTTTAAAACTCAGCTGTTTTTGAACAGCCGGTTCAATCATTCCAAAATAATCGAGACCCATCGGCTCCTCTTCCTCATAAACCGTAATCACATGCACAGGCTTAATGATGGGTTCAGATTCTTCGGCATTTTCTGAAAAAGAAAAAACCGATAGAATAATCACAGCTACAACAAGCAGAGCCATCACAACAATTTTCTTACTAACACTTTCCGTTACATCTTTCATAATATATGCACTCCTGTCCTGAACTCAATCGGGATTATTGTAAAAAAAAGTTATCGCATTATTATAACAAAAAAAGCTGTAGCAGAGTAGGGTCAGGCTTTGGATTGTCCAATTTCTGCAATCGTACCAACACTGATAACGTATTCATCCTGATACATAACAACCGCCTGACCTGGAGCATAACAATAATAGAATAATGTTGTTGGCAATATTACACATCGATAACTGAATATATAGGGTTGTAGAGAGAATCTGTGTATTCTGAATGCGATAACCAAGTGATGACACAAGCCTTATCTACGTAAAATATTCAAGGTAACGAGTTAGCTTTTTTGCTAATAAGTGAACCGTGGGGCACACGGGAACTAACGCTTGTGGAGATTGTGTAAGACCTCAGCTAATGAGGCGGTAGTCATTGAAACAAGAAGCCCCCACTTCTATAAGTAGGGGGAGTGTGTCACTTCATGATTTTATTCCTCCATTTTTTTATATATTTTAATTTGCCAGAAATATGGGCCCTATATTTTCAGCAAATAAAAAACCTCTTTCATCTGTAAGATAAAAGAGGTTTATAAGTAACTACAAATTCTCTCCCTTATCTTCCAGAACAAAAACTATCCTGCAGGAATTAGCACAGCGTCAGAAATTATTTTCTGACCAGTTGCCGGGTTTCATAGGGCCTGTCCCTCCACCTCTCTGGATAAGAGTACGTTAGTACGATATTTAATTTTATGAAGTATACCGACTTCTGTTTTTGGAAGTCAATATTTTTACGATGATAATACCCACTTAATTCTTAGTTAATTTGTAGGTTTTAGTCGCACTTGCAACAAAAATATCCGCCTTTGTATATTCACCGGCACTTGAATATCCCTTACAAAATAGACCTGCGTCCTTTACAGAAATATCTGTAAAGCCTGCTTCATTCATCCAATGCCTTATATCCTCCTCAGAGAAGCCAAGCCAAACATCATGCATTTCTTCTATGGCCCATTTACCATCATGACTTTTCACATCGGAAACAATCACTTTTCCGCCTTTTTTAAGAATTCTAAATATCTCTTTAAAAACCGTTCCCGGATCTTTAGTATGATGCAACGCCATATTTGTAAAAACATAATCCATTGAGTTATCAAAGAATGGAATTTTTGCCATATCTCCATTGACAAGAAAGACATTCTTCAGATCATTTTTTAGCACTTCTTTTTTTAACTCGCTTAACATATTTCTTGATTGGTCTAATGAGAAAACAAGCTGAGCCTGTGGCGCAATCGATAAAGAAATGAAACCTGTTCCACATCCTAAATCAGCACATATTTTCCCTTCGATTTTCTCATCTCCAATAACAATAGATTTGAGTTTTTCATCGAAATATTCTTCACGGATCACATTCCAGTCTTTCGCAATTGCATTAAAATAATCAGCTGAGCTCATTGTCATTCCTCCTTTAAACTTTACTCAAAGCAACTTCTAAATCATTTATCAAATCATCAATATCTTCAACACCAACAGACACCCTGATTAAATTGTCGGTTATTCCATAGCTTTCTCTTTGTTCCTTTGGTATAGAAGCATGTGTCATAATCGCAGGGTGTTCAATCAAACTTTCAACCCCGCCAAGACTTTCTGCAAGGGCAAATAATTTTGTGTTTTCCAAGAAAACTTTTGATTCCTCAACTCCGCCTTTTATGAAAAAGGTGACCATCCCACCAGGTAAGCTCATCTGGCTTTGTGCCAGTTCGTATTGAGGATGAGATGTTAATCCTGGAAAGATAACCTTTTCCACTTTGCTGTGGCTCTCAAGATACTCCGCTATTTTCTGAGCATTTTCTGAATGAGCTTTCATTCGTAACGGAAGTGTTTTTAATCCACGAAGAACAAAAAATGAATCCATGGCTGATAGGACAGACCCAACAGCGTTATGAACAAAGGCTAAATCATCAATTAATGTCTGGTCATCTTTAACTACCACAACGCCCGCAATCAAATCCGAATGCCCGTTTAAATATTTTGTTGCTGAATGAACAATAATATCAAAACCAAAATCTAATGGTCTCTGAATATAGGGTGTTGAAAAAGTATTATCACAAACGGTTATTATATTATTTCTTTTTGCAATCTCTGCAATTATTTTAAGGTCTGCAATCTTAAGCAACGGGTTCGTTGGCGTTTCTATCCATATCATTTTTGTGTTGTCTTTTATATATTTTTCTATGTCTTCCGGAGCCTTCATATCAATAAAGTCTGCTGTTAGTCCGGCAGTCTTGCTTCTGACTTTATCAAAAAGTCTGAACGTCCCGCCATAGACATCATTAATGGAAATGATATGAGAATTCTGCGGCAAAATATCAAGCACCGCTGAAGAAGCAGCCAGTCCTGAAGAAAAAGCAAAACCTCTCTTTCCGTTTTCCAAATCCGCTATACATTCTTCCAATGCAAATCTCGTAGGATTTTTTGATCTTGAATATTCATACCCTTTATGAACCCCGGGGCTTTCCTGAACATACGTTGATGACGCATAAATAGGTGTGTTTATTGCCCCTGTTGTCGGGTCCGGGTGCTGTCCGGAATGAATCGCTTTTGTTGCAAATCCATAGTTTCTCATACATTCTCCTCCAACCATGTGTCGTTATACATCTTCGACAAATATTTATTTCCTGTATCACAAGCAAACGTCAGGATGTTTTGTGCTGATTGTGTTTGCTGAGCATATTTCACTGCGGCGGCTACCAATATTCCTGTTGAGGAACCTGCAAAGATTCCTTCATCACGCAATAATTTTCTTGCTGTATCAAAAGCTTCTTTATCCGTTACCTCATAGGCTTCTTTAACCAGCGAGTAATCCATCTGGCCAGGAATGAAATCCTCTCCGATTCCTTCAACGAGCCAACTTCCGGCTTCTTTAATTTTCTTTTCATGAAAATAGTCTTTTAAGACGGATCCAGCCGGATCTGCAAGAACGAAGTTCATGTCTGGCTTTTTTTGTTTAAAAAAGCTAGTTAATCCACTGATCGTGCCGGCAGAACCGACTCCTACAACAATAGCATCAACATTTTGATCCATTTGTTTCCAAATTTCTGGTCCTGTTGTTAACTCATGTGCCTTGGGGTTAGACGGATTGCTAAATTGATTGATATAGTAGGCGTCCGGGTTTTCTGATGCTAGTCTTTCTGCATAATCCTGATAATACTCCGGATGGCCTTTCCCTACATCAGATCTGGTCATAATAATCTCAGTACCCATCGCTCGTAAATGGTCTACTTTTTCTTTACTCATCTTATCCGGAATGACCAGTGTAAGCTTATATCCCTTTTGAGCGGCTACCAGAGCAAGTCCTAATCCTGTATTTCCTGCTGTTGCTTCAATTAGGGTATCTCCAGGCTTCAATAATCCCTCTTTTTCTGCATTTTCTATCATGGATAGTCCAATTCGATCCTTAATGGATCCTGCCGGATTTGCATATTCCAATTTTATATACAGTTTTGATAAGCCTGCATTAAAAGAATGTAATTCTACAATCGGCGTGTTACCAATAGTTTCCAGAATATTTTTATAAACCAAAAGAATCCATCTCCTTTTATCATATTAAACATATATTTTTAGTATGTTAAGTATACCTTCTTGTCCTCTTTGTTGTCAATGCAATAAAATACACGTAATCTAAACGTGTTTTTCAATTCGGCCCTTTAAAAAATACATTTAATTTTTGCTTCTTGTATTAAAGATTTGTAAAATAAAGACAGGGGTGAAAAAAATGAATGTTTCAGTTGATCCTAGGTTGTATCAGGCTCGTGATGCCTTATTAAATCGACTCTCTTCATGCAAACTCTGTCCCCGTCGTTGCGGAGTGGATCGCCTTAACGATCGAAAAAACGGATATTGCCGGACAGGGCGTTGGGCAGGAGTAGCCTCTACTTTTGCTCATCCAGGCGAAGAACGGCCGCTCTCAGGCTGGCGCGGTTCGGGCACCATATTTTTTACAGCCTGTTCGTTGCATTGCAAATTCTGTCAGAATTACGATATCAGTCGCGGAAACCCTTCAGCAACAACCGTTGATGCTAATGCACTCGCCTCTATAATGCTTGATCTGCAAAGAAGTGGTGTTCACAACATTAACTTTGTCACTCCAACCCATGTAATCGCACAAATTATTGAAGCTTTGGTTATCGCCAGAGAAAAAGGTCTTCACCTGCCGGTTGTCTATAATTCTGGAGGCTATGACTCCCTTGACACGCTTCGGATCTTGGACGGACTCATCGATATCTATCTGCCAGACTTTAAAACCTTATCTGAGCATTTTGCTAAAAAATATCTGGATGCCCCGAATTATCCTGAAGTGGCCAAAAAGGCGGTTTCAGAAATGTTTCATCAGGTGGGACTTTTAAAAACCGACAGCAAAGGCCTTGCAACAAGTGGACTCATCGTCCGACATTTGGTTATGCCGAGCCAGCTAAAAGATACAGAAAGAATTTTACAGTGGATCTCAGAGAACTGTGACCCGGGGGTAACCGTAAATGTGATGGGTCAATACCATCCGGCCTATCTTGCCAGCCAGTATCCCGAACTAAAACAACCATTGCATCACAGCGAATATCAAAAAGCACTGGCTCTTAAAGACAACATTATGAATGCATAAAAAGAGTGAGAAAAGGAATCCTTTTCTCACTCTTTCTCATCAGGATAGAATTTGCCTGTTTGCAAAAAATTACGGACTATCTCTGCTGTATGATATTGATGATGAATATCTTTGTGCCCATAGTCTAAGACGATAAACTCTTTTACCCCTTCATAGGTGGCCGAATCTACTGTTACCCTGCCATCATTTTCGCCATGTAGTAATTTACCCAGGATTAGATTGCATTTGTTCCCTGCAATCGCACCAATTTCTATGTTATTAATATTTTTTATTGTTAAATCACTACTTTCGGTATGCAGGGACTCTACGGTTTTAAAAACCTTAGCAAACATTCTCGAATAGCGCATTGCCTGATCCGCTAATTCTGTTCCCTTATTTGGAGTAGCGATTAATACACACCGTCCGATATGATCGAGATATTTTGTATGATTAATAAAATATCTGATCAGTAAGCCACCGGTACTATGACCAACCAGATGGATGATGTCTTTATTAGAGATATGTTTGCTTATCTTTTCTTCTAAAACCAGATAGGCATCTTCCATCGTTTTTAGAGTTAACGGTACATCTACGGATATGGCTTCATAACCCATGCTGCATAAATGAGTTTGCATGGTTTTCATATCTTTATAGTTTTTATTATATCCATGAACTAAAATAACTTTTTTAATGATCGATCTCCCTTTCTCTTAACGAATTTTTATTGAGAATCTGACAATTCAAAGCCTGACCCCATTCTTTTCCCATTCTTTTCCTTTTTTCAATTAATTATTCTAATTTTGGTAGTATATATAATTTGATTATTATACAATGTATCCATGTTTAGTTATGGAGGGGAAGCGAATGACAGAAAAAAATTCAGAAACAGAAGACATAAAACGTTTTGATAAAGCAAATAAATTTATAATTATCTTAATTGCAACCATTGCTTTTATCTTTACTGTTCAGGGTACTTTAGTAGAAGGTTTTGACTATGCAAAAGCAATATTAGCGGCTTCATCTTTTGCAGTATTCTTTTCATTGATCATTTATTATATAAAAATTCCAACTGTATTTAAAAATAATCTTATGTTACTTTCTCCTTTGATTGCTTCTTTTTCATTATCGCACATCCGAGACGGAGACCCCAGGATGTTTCTTGTTTATTCTTTATCAATTATTATATCAACATTGTATTTTGATATAAAGGTTCTGCGCCGGCACGTCTTTATTCTTTTTTCTTTATTGATTGCTTTGTATATTGTCTCACCTCAAAGTTTACTAGGCGAAGCTTATGAGACAAGAGACTTTATTATCAGGCTGGGAATGGTGGCTGCTTTTGCAATAACAGCTAATTTTGTTACAAAATGGGGACAGGAATATAATGATAACGCATTGGCAAAACAAAAAGAAAGTGAAGCTTTACTTGATGAGCTAGAAGAAAAAATTACAAAGCTAAAAGACTGCGCAATTATTTTAGACGATGAAAGCACCAAGACAAATGCACATATAGAAGAGATCGTAAGGTCTAATGATATATTGAATCAGTCATTCTCTGAAATTAGTATTGGCACTCAGGAAAATGCTAAGAATGCAGCCAATATTTCAGGAAGAATAATGGCATCAAAAAAATCTTTAGAAAGTATTTCTTCTGCAGTTTATAAAATTGAGGACTTATCAATAAAGAATAATGATGATTTTCTGGAAAGCCGGAAAGCATTTAAAAACATCACCAATCAATTTAAATTTATCGATTCTTCAGTCACAGCGAGCACTGTGAATATTAATAAACTCAATCAAAAAATAAGTGAAATATCAAAAACAACAATTGCCATCTCGAAAATTGCTGAGCAAACTAATTTATTAGCACTGAACGCATCGATAGAAGCTGCAAGAGCTGGTGAAGCGGGTAAAGGTTTTGCTGTTGTTGCTCAGGAGGTAGGAGAGCTTGCAAACACTAGTAATAAGGCATCAAAAACAATTGAGAACATCATAAAAGAAATTGAAACCGAAAGTGATAAAGCTAATGAAAATATCAAAAAAAGTGATGAGTCTATAAAAGAAGGAACTTTCCTGATACAAAAAGCTGATGAATCATTTGAATCTTTAGAGTTATCATTTTCAGAATCCAATCAAAACATTACAGTATTAATGAAGGAAACTTCGACATATAGTCGAAGTTTTAATGAAATTCAAGATGATCT
>SKKY01000152.1 GCA_007123515.1 Clostridia bacterium | reverse complement strand
TTATCTATTGATTTATTGTATTATTTGATTTATCATTTTAAAAAAGAGTCATAATTGCTTCAATTATGACTCATATTTTTTATTCCACTGAACGTCGGGGGTGATACTATTTACATTAACAACAGACAGGAACAAATCATAGACATTGTCAAAAAAAAGGGCCCGATAACCGGTGAAAAGATTGCTGAACATTTTGATGTCACAAGAGCGATGATCCGTTCTGATCTGGACTTTCTTAGTCAGACAGGTTTTTTAGGAGCCCGACCCAGACTAGGTTATTTTTATAAAGATTCAGAGAATATGGAAATTTTGATGAGTGGATTAGTGAAAAAAAGAGTTAAAGATTACCATTCCATACCGGTATGTATAAAAGAAAATGCATCAGTATATGATTGCATTGTTCAGCTTTTTCTTGATGATGTAGGCACTATTTTCGTTGTTAACAATAATGGGTACCTTGAAGGTGTTATCTCAAGAAAAGATCTTTTAAAGGCTACGATTGGAAATACTGATATTAAGACTTTGCCTGTTAGCGTCATCATGACGAGAATGCCAAACATAATTACTGCTAACATGAATGAAAGCTTAGTAACTATCGCGAAAAAAATTGTTGAAAATGAAGTAGACAGTCTTCCGGTGGTAGCAGAAACGATAATAGGTGGTCAAAAAATGTTGGAGGTTCTGGCAAGAGTAAGTAAAACCAATATCACCAGAGCCTTTTTAGATTTTACAAGATCTCTGTAATGCAGAAGGAGGGAATGGCAATCAAAAATAAAATAGTGTTTGTTTTATCCGATTCGTTAGGGGAGACAGCCATGTTGGTTGTAAGGGCAGCGCTCTCCCAGTTTGAATGTGAAGATACGAAATTAAAAAGAATTCCTTATGTAGACGATATCGACACCATTGAAGATATCATCAGTCAGGCTAAAGAAAATGAAATTATGATTGTCTATACGATTGTTGTAAATGAGCTAAAAGAATATATCGATCGTAGAGCAAAAGAAATAGGCATTATTGCAATTGATCTTTTAGGGCCTTTAATTGACGGGCTTGGAAATTTTTACGGTAGCAAACCGGAACGTACTCCCGGATTGCTGCACAGGCTTGATGAAGAGTACTTTAAAAAAATAGAAGCTGTGGAATTTGCAGTAAAGTATGATGACGGGAAAGATCCGAGAGCGGTTTTGTTTGCTGATATTATACTAACCGGAGTCTCAAGAACATCAAAAACGCCTTTATGTATTTATCTGGCTCACAGGGGCCTAAAGGTTGTAAATATTCCGTTAGTACCTGAAGTAAAGCCGCCAGAAGAACTTTTTGCCAAGAAAAAAGGAAAAGTGATTGGTCTTACCATCAGACCTATGCTTTTAAATGAAATAAGAGTAGAAAGATTAAAAACGCTGGGTCTTGAAAAAGACTCCGATTATGCAAAGCTTGAAAGAATTATGCTTGAGCTAGAATATGCTGAAGGAATTCTTAAGCGAATAGGATGTCCGGTACTAGATGTAACGAATAAAGCTGTTGAAGAAACAGCTAGTAAAATATTACAAATCTATAACAGGGGTGATTTAGTTGACAAGTAAGAAGTATATCTATGCATTCAACGAAGGAAACAAGGATATGAGAAGTCTTTTAGGTGGAAAGGGAGCCAATTTAGCTGAAATGACGAATCTTGGAATTCCTGTACCGCCCGGGATTACCATTACAACTGAAGCTTGTATGGACTATTTTAGAGAAGGAAACCAGCTCCCAGGAAATTTAGAAGAACAAATTTGGGAACAACTAAAAGGCATTGAAGAAAAAATCGGTAAAAAATTTGGCGATAACGAAGATCCCTTGTTATTATCTGTTCGATCCGGATCAGTTTTTTCTATGCCGGGTATGATGGACACAGTGCTGAATTTAGGATTAAATGATCAGGCGGTTGAAGGTTTGGCTAAAAAAACCGAGGAAACCCGTTTTGCATATGACTGTTATCGCAGATTCATTCAAATGTTTTCTAATGTGGTGCTTGATATTGAGCATCATGAATTTGAAATTTACTTAGAAGCTCTAAAAGAGAAAAAAGGCGTAGAACAAGACAACGAACTAGAAGCAGAAGATTTAAAGCTTTTAGTAGAAGATTATAAAAAGTTAGTTAAAAAAGTAACGAAAAATGAATTTCCTCAGGACCCTAAAGTGCAATTATTGCTTTCCGTTGAGGCGGTATTTAGATCCTGGAACAATGAAAGAGCTAAAGTATATCGCAGAATCAATAAGCTTGATGACAACTTAGGAACGGCTGTTAATCTTCAGGCAATGGTTTTTGGAAACCTTGGACCAACAAGTGGAACAGGTGTTGCTTTTACCAGAAATCCTTCTGATGGTGAAAATAAATTATATGGGGAATACTTAATCAATGCTCAGGGTGAAGACGTTGTTGCCGGTATCAGAACTCCGCAACCGATTAGTCAGCTTGAAGACGATATGCCAGAAGTATATCAGCAATTTGTTGATATTACCCATAAGCTTGAAAATGACTATAAAGAAATGCAGGATATTGAGTTTACCGTTCAAGAGGGCTTTCTATATATTCTTCAGACAAGAACCGGAAAAAGAACGGTTCATGCCGCAGTAAGAATCGCTGTTGAGATGGTAGGAGAAGGGATTATTACTAAGGAAGAAGCGATATCAAGAATACCGGCGGATCAGCTTGACCAGATGCTGCACACAAGAATTGATCCAGATGCAAAACTTAATATAATTGCCAAGGGATTACCTGCTTCTCCAGGTGCTGCAAGCGGGCATGTAGTTTTTAATGCCAATGAGGCAGAAGCCTGCGGTTTGTCGGGAGAAGATGTCATCCTTGTTAGAACCGAGACGACTCCGGATGATATTCACGGGATCATTCAGGCAAAAGGGATTTTAACCAGCAGAGGGGGAATGACTTCCCATGCAGCTGTGGTAGCCCGGGGTATGGGTAAGCCATGTGTTTGCGGTGCAGAAGCCATAAAAATTAACTATGCTGAGGAAACAATCCGCGTTGATGGTAATGTGATTAAAAAAGGTGATCATATCTCAATTGACGGGACTGCCGGTACCGTCATTCTTGGCGATGTACCGATGATTGACCCGGAACTTTCGGATTCTTTTACAACAATACTTGAATGGTCAGATGAAATCAAAACAATGGAAGTCAGAGCTAACGCCGATACTCCTGAGGATGCTCTTAAAGCAAAGGAATTTGGAGCAAAAGGAATAGGTCTATGCAGAACAGAGCATATGTTTATGGCCCCTGATAGGCTTCCTATTGTTCAGAAAATGATTTTGGCAGAAGATTTGTCTCAAAGAGAACAGGCATTAGAAAAACTCCTTCCTATACAGGAACAGGATTTTTATGAATTATTTGAGGTTATGGAAGGTTTTCCTGTAACAATCAGGTTACTTGATCCTCCTTTGCATGAATTTCTTCCAAATTATGAAGAATTAATTATTGAAGTTACGGAATTAAAAATTAGAGGCAACGATGAAGAAAAAAGAAATGAAAAAGAAGAGCTGCTGCAAAAAGTAAAGGAGTTAAAAGAGATTAATCCGATGCTTGGACACAGAGGCTGCAGATTGGGTATCAGTTATCCAGAAGTATATAAAATGCAAACAGAAGCTATTTTCAGAGCTACAGCCAGATTAGTTAAAGAAGGAAAGAAGGTTCATCCTGAAGTTGAAATTCCGTTGGCTATTTCAGAAAAAGAGCTCGAAATTATTAAAGAAATGATTGATCAGGTAGCTAAAGAAACTATGGAAGCTAATGGTGTTGAATTTGAATATGTTGTTGCTGCTATGATTGAAATTCCCAGAGCTGCACTCACAGCGGATAAATTTGCTAAACATGTGGATTTATTTAGTTTTGGTACAAATGATTTAACACAGACTGCGCTTGGCTTTAGCAGAGATGATGCTGAAGGAAAATTCATGCAGATCTATATTGATAATAAGATTTTCTTAGACAGTCCCTTTATTGTCCTGGATCGTGAAGGAGTAGGCCGTTTAATGGAAATTGCAGTCGAACTAGGAAGAAAAGCTAAGCCGGATCTTGAAATGGGCATATGTGGTGAGCATGGAGGAGAGCCAAGTTCTGTTGAGTTCTGCCATCAGATTGGACTTGATTTTGTAAGC
>SKKY01000054.1 GCA_007123515.1 Clostridia bacterium | reverse complement strand
TGGTTCCCCTAGTTTTGGATCTTGCTTTCCTCTATTAAAAATAATAAACCCATTTAAAAATGACTCTAGCATAAGATTAGTACATTCTTGATCTTCTGCGTCATCTTCTTCCCTATCCGTGTCATTATCTTCGCTTTCCTTTGATTTAGTCAGTATTTTTTGAACTTCTTCTTTTGTTATTTTAACACCACCAAGTTCAAAGATCTCTTTCATATCTTCATCTTTGATATCTAATGCATACCGTAATCTGATTAATATATCTTTATTGTTCATCTGTTAACCTCCAATGTTTTAACTATATCGTACAACCTTTTATTTTGATAAATTCTCTCTTTACCAATCTTTTCAGAAATAAGAAAACCCTCTTTTTCCAAAGCAGACAAATAATTCGCAGCTGTCTTTCTGGTTATGTTCAAACCAGTTTCAATGTAGACTGTTTTTGTATAAAACTCATAAAACAGCAATTCAATTAATTCTTTCGAATAAATTTTAGGAAGCCGTTCTTTTATCTCAGCGCTCATCATATTGACTTCTGCATTAATTCTTTTTACTAACTTCAATGTTTCATTTGCTGTTTCTTCTATCCCAGTAAGAATATAGACAATCCATTCCTCCCATTTGTTTAAGGTTTGAACTTCTTGAAGCAGCCTGTAATAATCTGATTTATTCCTGATTATATAACCACTCAAATAAAGGATTGGACTATCTAGCAATTCTTTTAAAACAAGATACAGCACATTAATGATTCTGCCAGTCCTTCCATTACCATCATAAAAAGGATGTATCACTTCAAATTGATAATGAATAACAGCAAGCTTTATTAATGGATCAATATCATGATCCTCATCATTAATATATTTTTCGAGATTACTCAAAAGTTCATAAATTTGGGTTTCTCCTGAAGGTGGAGCATAGATAATTTCATTATTTTTTTCATTACGAAGTACGGTTCCCGGCAACTTTCTTACTCCAGCCCGACTTTTTTCAATGATGCCCTGAAGCTCAATAATCATATTTATTGTCAACATTTTATGAGCCCTAACAAGTTCATATCCTTGCCATAAAGCAGTTCTGTAATTTACAACTTCCTTTGCTGCAGAACTTGCTCCACTTGCATCGCTAATGGCTTTGTATAAATCATCATAGGTCGTAATAATATTTTCAATCGCAGAACTATCCTTAGCTTCGTTAATTAAAACAGCATTAATCAAAATATGTTTGTTCGGAATTGTATCAGCATAACCTTTTAATTCAGCCAATGCACGATTAGACCTGGCAAGCTGCTTAAGAACCAATTTGCTTTCCAACTCAATATCAGGCGGCAATATAGGTAATTTTTGCTCAAACAATATACACACCTCCAATATATGAGTACTTTATTATATTTTTTTACCCACGTCAACCAAACAGAGGTAAGAAACACCATTTTTTACCTCTGTTTGGTTGACGCTTATTATGATTTCTTCATTGTTATATTCATCCTTAAAATCAGAATTTCCATCAATTGTGCTTTAATCTGTCACACACTATCTATTTCGATTTTTCTTTTTTTGTAGAATTCCTTGTCAAGTCTCGCCCTATCTATCATTTTACTTGAAAATACTACGGCTTTGTTGAGGGTTCGATGGATGCACCTCATGCAAAACTCACAACCTTTTGCATTATAAACCGCTTTTTCGTTTATTATTCTCCAGCAATTTCTAGGACACTGAATCGGCTTTCCATCCCATCGCTCGTTAATTAATGCGATTCGATTACTGTACTGATTGATAAACTTTCTTCGGGCAAATATCTGGTTTGGAATGTAGTCAAAGGGAGCGTACCATTTAAAAGAAGGTATTTTTTGTCCCGGATTTTTCGAAGAAAATGCTTCTTTCATTTGTTTCACAGCATTTTCCAGTTTCTGTTTTGTTCCTTTTTCATATCTATACATAAACTGGATCCACTGTGGAAACATCATGGTAGCATCAGATGCCGGTCCCCGAATACCCATATATCCTATACATGTTATGTTTTTCGACAAAAGCTTTTTGGCAATCGTTCTAATGTTGTTGCCTGGATACAAACCATAGGTGCAAAAGAGAAAGACTCTTTTATTATTCTTCTGATAACTAATTTTATTGATAAAATCCATGACTGTTCTGGGCGGACTGCAATGGTAAGTAGGTGTCCCAAAAACGATTAGTTGAAAATCATCGATCACTTCTGCTTTTGTAGAAATGCTAAGGTCAACCATTGTTACTTTATATTCCATCTCAGCAAGTCTTGTTCCAAGCATTTCTGAGATCGCTTCTGTACTTCCGGAACCTGAAAAATAGACTAAGAGAACATGTTTACTTTCACTCACCATCTCCCTAATCTCTTTATTTTTTTCTTTTTCATTCCTTAAAATGCTAATCTACCTCCTTTTCGAAAATATTGCTCCACTACCACGGCTAGGATTTAATAGGAATGGTTAGTGATATATTGACCAGGGTAGATAAAGGAGCTCATACTTAATTGAAAAGTCTATTTTAAGCCACTTATTGAGTCTGTTTAATATTATTTTTCGTTGACATGCTTTTTTTTTATTATGATCTTTGGTCTGGAATTTAATTATTTTTCAGTTCCTATAGAATTTGAATTTTTTATATATGCAGTTCCTCTACCGGATCCTACTTTTATGATGTGTCCGTCTTTTAATAAATCAGATAGTGCTTTTTCAATATTTAGCGGCTATATTCCTGCCTTTTATTCAGCATATTGCGATTGTAAGATTAGTTTTATATATTCCGTATCTCCCAGAAAAGCTCCTGCCCTTTGAGTCAATCCATTATACCTTTTAATTCTCATTCTTCTTCACCAGGCATAAGAACTTCGGTTACACGATCTTCATGAGTTAGCATCTTTTTCCGATTGAATATTACAACAAGTACAGCTGTTATCAAAAACAAAACAACATCCCACGGTTTACCATCAGGCCATATCGGATTATTAATCTGAAAGTGAAATAAGACAGCTATAATAAGGCTTCCCCTTGAGGAATTGAACAAGGCCGTCATTATAACAGAAAGGGCAATAACACCAATAAAAAAAGCAAAAAACGCCCATTCAGAGTGCGGGGTTCCTCCAATAAAAAATGAGGGAAGGTGCCATATCCCCCATACAGCACCAAGTAATATGGCTGACCATAACGGAACAAATCGCCGCTGTAATAATGGTAATGCTACTCCGCGCCATCCAAATTCTTCTACAGGACCCAAAACAAACATAAATAAAAGTGCCGGTAAAACCGAATACCATGGATCAAAAGGGAAAGGATCATAGAATGAACCCGTAAATAACGCTCCCACGTAATAAATCACCGGAATTCCGAATAATATAAAGAACCACCAACTAAAACTTGCCTTTACCAGCGTAAATCTTCTTAAGAAACTCCCCAACCCTTTAAAACCATAATATCGCAAAACCAGAAAAACGCCTGCCATACCAGGCGCATATACAGCTATAATGTATAGAGGATTGGTATAGCTTACTTCACCAAAAATTGAAATCAATTGTTCCGGAAATAAAAGAAGTAATAGGGCTATTCCCCATGTCAATCCAAAAGATATTGCAAGAAAAGACCCTAAAGCACTCACTTTCATTATTTTTTCCTCCTTTTTTACATTCTGTTATTGCAGCCGGAACAGCAGAACCAATATGCATTTCAAACTTATCCAATATGGGAGTCTTGATTCAGGTAACTCTTTAAATATAAGCTATTCTCTTGGAAGTCTTTCAATATGAACAATCACATATTGACCTTCTACATGTTCTTCAGCATATGGCTCATAACGAAAATAGAATTCATCACCTTCTTCAATTTCCAATTCTTCCAACTGTTGTTTGACATTTTCGTTAATCCTGAAAGCTCTGGTGCCTACATCAATTGGCGTGCCAGTTATATGCACTTCTATTGAGTTTTGATCTATCAATCCTAAAAATGTTGCGGAATCCTCTTTGATTTCTTCGGAAGTTCCATTAACAGGAATATCACCATTTTCCTCTACTGGATCTTTTGTTTCACATGCTGTCAGTGCGAAGACTAATGAAATTACTAACACTACTTGTACCCATTTATTAATTTTCATGAATACTTCCTCCTTTATTATATTTTTTTCTTCAATACTTAAGACATAAATGATAAGGAATACGTTT
>SKKY01000077.1 GCA_007123515.1 Clostridia bacterium | reverse complement strand
TTTCTTTAATGATTTTAATTGTTTGATTCTGAATCGATAACTTAGCGTCTTTTTACTTTTGAAAAATTTTCTTTGTTCCTGAATGATTTTTGCTATTTCTTCCATGTAAATCTCCTCCTTAAAAAAAAAGCCGATAAATAAACGGTGCCAGAATTGCTGTAAATATCCCGGTAAGACCACTGGCCAAACCACTCATTCCGCCCTGCACATCACCCATTTCCACGGCCTTTGTGGTTCCAAGTGCATGAGCGGATGTTCCGATACCAATTCCCTGAGCCACTTCGTTCTTAATTTTAAAAAACCCTACGGTTTTTTCTGCAAAAACAGCGCCTGTTAAACCGGTGACAACGATCGAAATCACCGTAATAGCAGTAACTCCTCCAAGAGCTTCTGATAGTTCCAATCCTATAGGCATAGTCACTGATTTAGGCATTAATGAAGCGGCAATTGATGGCTCAAGACCCGCAAACTTAGAGGCTGCTGCAACCATGACCAATGCAGATAATGAACCGATAAGAACACCGGTAAGTATCGGCAACATATTCTTTTTAAGCTCTTTGATTTGCCTATAAAGCGGCACAGCAAGAATCACAGTTGCAGGCCCCAGGAAAAAATGGATCACATCACCACCGGATTTATAGTTTTCATAAGGAATATCAAAAAGTAGCAAAAAAGCAATGATCGTAACGATGCCAATCAGTAATGGATTGGCCAAAGCAACGGCAAATCTTTTTTTAACTTTTATGCCTATTTTAAAGGCTATATAAGTAAGGACAAGCCCAAACCCAATATTATTTGTGATCAGATCCATTGTTTACCATCCTCTGCATAATTTCTACCGCATATCCGGTAATAATCATTACCAAAAAGGTTGACACGACAATAATTGTCATAAACGGAACAACAATCCCTTCTAGTAAATGGTAGTGGACCATAATGCCCACACCGGCCGGAATAAAAAAAAGAGTCAGATTATTTAAAAACAGAGCGCTGATCTTTGCAATCTGTTCTAGCTTTATGATGTTAACCATCAACAAAAACAGAAGCAAGATCATCCCGATCACATTGCCGGGAAGCAGGATCCCGGTTACCTGGCTGATCCACTCCCCACTGAAATAAACAAGCATAATCATCAATAATTCTTTTACCATAGACAATGTTAAAAACCCCTATATTTCAATTAGTTCGTACTGTCTTGAACCTAATCCTATTTGTTCTCCATAGCTTAACTGGAGTTCTCCAAGTGTATGATGATGAATGACCTTAAACTTATCGGCGCCTCCCTGGTTAACCAGATCAAGGCTAGCCTGATCTATCGCTACCGGATCTTCTGAGGCAAGGATGCCGATATCGGGAACAATTGCTGCATCACTCCAGGGAACACAATCGCAATCAGGTGTAATGTTTAAAAGGAAATTAAGGTAGATTACCTTTCCTTTTTTGTTAAGAACCGCTCCATAAGCATATTCCACCATTTTTTCCGTGAAATCTTTTAGTTCAGAAGACCAGTTTAATACAATGGCCTTTACCGGACAAACGGTCATACATTCTCCGCAACCAATGCAAGCTTCCCCGTCGATTATGGCTTTCCCGTTAACCATTGTAATAGCATCTTCCGGACAAACTTCAATACAGGCACCACAGCCTATACAAATGTCGGGGTCGGCAACCGGACGGGTTGAGTGTTGTTCTTTTTTACCTCTTGAATTTGTGCAACCCATCGCAAGATTTTTGACGGCACCACCAAACCCTGCCAGTTCGTGTCCTTTAAAATGAGAAAGAACCACCATACTGTGGGCGTCCTCAATGGCTCCAGCGATTACAACCTTCTCAAAATGATGCTGATTAATTTTGACTTCTTTATGATTTTCATCGGTCAAGCCATCGGCAATGATAATCGGCGCATTGGTAGCCTCATAACCAAACCCATGACGCAGAGCTGTTTCCAAATGATCCACAGAGTTCTTTCTGCTTCCCAGATATAGCGTATTAGTATCTGTTAAAAAAGGTTTACCACCCTCTTCTTTTACCATATCTACGATTTTTCTTACAAAGACCGGATTCAGAAATGTATCATTTCCTAATTCTCCAAAGTGCAGTTTAATCGCTACCAATTGCTTTTTAGTAAATAATGCTTCTGGCTTTACTGCCTGGTACAAACTCTGAATTTTATTCGTTTTGTTTTCTCTAAACCGTTGAGCCTTCGTGCTTGCAAAATATACTTTACTTTTCATATTCATCATACCTCCTTGTTCACTACCTATTTTACCCAAATATGTAAATATGAAAAAGCCCTGCATGTTTCCAGGGCTTTTTAGACATATTTTTTACTTATTTTTTTACAATCTTTCTGATCAGATCTTTTAACTGATCAGTCTCCGTTACCATGGTATGTTTTACTTCTTTTTGGTCTAAATCTTTTAATCCGGGATGAATGGCCATACCCGAATATTGGCTCAGATCTTGTAAAATTTCAAATTCATTTTTACCTGCTACTGCATCAGAACCCTTTAGTGCTTCAAGTACAGTGGTATTAAATTTATACGGATTAGCCGTAGCATCAAGAATCGTTACGGTTTCTGTATCTTTACTCATTGATACATATTTTTCATACACCTTCATCCCCACAGCAGTGTGTGTATCAAGAAGATATCTGTGCTGCTCAAAACAGTCTTTAATCATCTGCAAAGTTTCTTCCTCAGTGGCATAATCACCATAAAGTTCTTCCTGCATTTTTTCAAGATTTTTGCTGTCGAGCTGAAAAAAGTCAGCTTCCTGTAGTTGCGTCATAATTTCGTTAATAAAGTGATCATCCCGTCCGGTCATTTCGTAAATGAACCTTTCGAGGTTACTTGAAACAAGAATGTCCATCGAAGGCGATGTGGTTTCTATAAATTCCCTGTGTTTATCGTATTTACCGGTATTAATAAAATCGGTCAGTATGTTATTAATATTTGATGCACAGATCAGCTTGTTAATTGGCAGACCCATTCTCCCTGCATACCAGGCAGCCAGGATATTTCCGAAGTTTCCGGTAGGCACAGTTATATTTATCTTGTCCCCCCAGTTAATTTGTTTTTTTTCTGCCAATTGCGCATAGGCATGATAATAGTAGACAATCTGAGGAAGAAGTCTGCCCCAGTTAATCGAGTTGGCTGATGAAAGTTCAATATTCTGAGATAATAGTTCCTGCTGAAACGAAACATCTGAAAAGATTTCTTTTACTTTAGCCTGGCAATCATCAAAATTACCTTTCATTGCGATAACAAAGGTATTCTGACCATCTGTCGTTGTCATCTGAAGTTCTTGAATTTTACTGACTTTCTGATAAGGATACAAACAGACGATGCGAATACCCGGAATATTTTTAAATCCTTCCAGTGCAGCCTTTCCGGTATCTCCGGAGGTAGCCACCAATATTAAGATTTCTTTGTCATATTGTATTTTTTTTAATGAAAGGCTCATCAGATGCGGCAGAATCTGCAGTGCCATATCCTTAAAGGCAGCCGTTGGTCCATGCCAGAGTTCCAGCACGGATAGTTTGTCCGTAAGTCTGACCACAGGAGCAATATCAGGATGCGAAAAAACCGTTTCGGTATACACTTGAGAGACCATCTCGCGGACTTCTTCTGTTGAAAATTCGGGCAAATATTTGACAAAGATCTGATAAGCGATATCGGCATAGGAAAGACCTTGTATGGACTGAATATCAAGATCCGGTATTTCTGAAGGAACAAATAATCCTCCGGCCGGTACCATTCCTGTTTTAATGGCTTCCGCAGCACTTACCTGATGATAATTTCCACGTGTACTTTGATAGAGCATGTTCTCTCTCCTCGCATACTATGTTTAGACCCTGTTTTTTTAACGGTCTAAACGTAGTTTTTTTTTATTGTTAAAAGAGATATCCTAAGGCTAAAATTTAATCAAGAATAATTAGCGAAGGATAATTCTTTCTCTCCTTGCAAAGCCTAAAAGCTATTGCCTAAAAAGCGTGCTTCCTGACGTTGTCACCATATTCTGCTGACTCAGATGCTGCATCTCTTTGATTAGCCAACAGCAAGGTATTTTTCAAAGATGAATGCTAATAATGCGAATTGCCTCAAAAATGTTGTTATTGCTTTGGAATCTACTTCTTTTTATAGCACACATATTGCTAACTTCCTGTCTTCTAATGAAACCTTGTTATTCTACAAGCCTATGGTTTATTG
>SKKY01000174.1 GCA_007123515.1 Clostridia bacterium | reverse complement strand
TTACGTTTAGCAATCTTGTAAAGATTGCTTTTTTTTTATGTCAGCCTTAGCGGATTTCTTTGTTACATATTTTATTTTTTTTAAAAATTTATAAGGGGGCTATTATGTAGATGAAGATGAATTTAGCAAGAAAAATAGCATTATATGTCGGAACGCTGACCTTAGTCGTAGCATTGACCTTTGGATTGGTTTCTATTCATTTCGGTTCAAATGCTGTCGAAGATGGCGCTGAAGAAGCTTTAACCAGAATATCGGAAGAAAGTGCCGATAAGATCGAAAGAGCTGTCTATGCCAACTATGAAATCATGGAGGCTATAGCAGCCAGGGATGATTTGCAAACCATGGATTGGGAGATTCAGCAACCGGCACTGCAGTCAGAAATGCAGCGATTAGAAGACCGGGGTTATATGGGAATGGGCGTTGTCTATCCGGATGGCACCACGCTTTATGCTGATGGCAGTGAAGCTAACCTGGGTGACAGATCCTATGTGGTAAAGGCTTTTGCCGGAGAGACCAACGTCTCTGATGTTATCATTAGCCGGGTAATCAATGCTCCGGTATTAATGTATGCCTCACCGATTTATGGGGATGATGGCAGTGTGAATGGTGTGCTGGTGGCCAGGAGACCAGGAGCGGCTCTAAGTGATTTAACTGATGAGATCCAATACGGAGAAAGTGGTTTTTCCTTTATCTTGGGTCCGGATGGAACATTCTATGCACTGTATGACAGAGAAGTCGTAATGGAGCAGGTTAATATTTTTACTGATCTTGAAGAAGGTGGACACTTCGCCGGCCTGGGAAGTGCGATCCAGGACTTAGGTCAAGGTAATCAGGGAGTTGTGGTTTATCCTGTCGATGGTGTTAACCGGATGGTGGGCATTCAGCCTATGGAGGTTAATGGCTGGATATTTGGAGTCGGCGCTTTAGAAGATTATGTGTATGCACGGGTTGATGGTCTTAAAATAGTACTATATGCCGGGATCGCAGTTTTTGTCTTACTTGGTATCGGAGTGGCGTTTGCCATCGGAAGAGTTATCTCCAGACCGATTACTAAAGCCAGTGAGTTTGCGGTGACAATGGCCTCCGGAGATTTAACACATCATATCGATGATAAGTATTTAAAACTAGATGATGAAGTTGGCGAGATGGCCAGGGCGATGGAAACACTAAGTGATAGTTTCCGGACAACGATTTCAGAGATTCAGAATTCTGCACAGGACTTAGCGGCCTCCAGTGAACAGATGTCTGCGACGGCTGAGAGCTCTTCAGCTAATATGGAAGAGGTATCGGCTTCGACGGAAGAAATTTCAGCCAGTCTGGAAGAAGTATCAGCCGCAGCTGAGGAAATATCAGCATCCAGCGAAGAGATGAATGCTTCAACTTCGGAACTTGTTAAAAATATGGCGGAAGGAAATAAGGCTGCCAAGCAAACAGAAGAACAGGCTACCAAAGTTCAGAATGATGTAAGGCAGAGTTCTCAAAGAGCTGAATCAATTTACTCTGAATTAGATGCAAGAATGAAAGAAGGAATCGAAAAAGCAAAAATTGTACATGAGATTTCCAATATGGCAAATCAAATTGCCGCTATTGCTGATCAGACTAATCTGTTAGCGCTTAATGCAGCGATTGAAGCAGCAAGAGCCGGCGAACAAGGTAAAGGATTTGCCGTGGTAGCCGAGGAAGTAAGAAAGCTGGCTTCCGATTCTACAGATACAGTGGAAAGCATTAAGAGTATCACAGAACAGGTTCAGCAAAATATTGAATCCTTGATTGAAGATGCTAATGAGTTATTAAAGTACATGAATACCGATGTAAGTAATGACTATAAGAAGTTTATCGAAACAGCAGCACAATATAAAAAGGATGCTGAGACATTCAATGAAATTACAGGCAATGCTGCTGAAATGGGAGAACAGGTTCTTAATGCAGTTGATGAGGTAACCCGCTCGATTACAGAAGTAACATCAACGATTAATCAGAGTGCAGAAGGTGCCAACGAAATAGCTAAAGGAACAGAAGAAACATCCAGATCGATGCTTGATATTAATAGTGCATCAGACAGATTGGCTAAGATGAGTGAAGAGCTAACGGGTCTGGTAAATAAGTTCAAAGTGTAGTTGTAAAAAGAATAACAGCAAATAAAAATTCCCCGGAAGATTTTCTTCTGGGGAATTTCTTTTGTGATTATCTGAGAATGGCAGCCATTGCCGGGTCAGTACGTAGTAAATTATTAATTACGGCCATAGCCTGTGCTCTTGTTGCGGTTGTTTTCGGAGAAAAACGATTTGCATCGGTGCCGATCATAATGCCACTCTGCGTTACTTTCAGAATGGATTGCAGATAGGGATTGTTTTCATTTACATCGATGTAAGGGTTGTTATTGGTATTTCGGATGTGACCCAGTTTAGCAATAAAGTCGGCCATCTCTTCCCTTGTTAAGGGATCATTCGGTCTGAAAGTATTGCTGTGCATCGGATAAATATTGAGTGCTTTGAATTTTGAGATGCTCGCACTAGCCCAGTGGTTGCCGGTATCAGAAAATCTCTGGTCAGTAGGAGCCGTTAGATCAAAAATCCTATCGGCAAAGACGGCAAACTCGGCCCGGGTGATTCGTTGATTAGGCCGTATCGTTCCGTCAGGAAAACCACTGATCCAATTGATTACCTGTGCATTTCGCAAGATCCGCTCTGCCCAGTGACCTCGTATGTCCGGTGGATAAGGCAAATCGGAATTCAGACGCATCATTCTTTCGGCATTCTCGTGGATTCGGTTTATCGGAATAATGGCCAGATTAAGTCCGTTTGTCCGGTTCGGGAAAAGATAAGCTCTCGAAGCAACAGAGGCGCTAAACCCTTCATAATAAACAGTTACGGTAAAGTCCTGACTCTCTTTAATCTCGAGTTGACCGAGATCGTTGATCTCGGCAAAATTGGTATTGCTAACATTCCAGACGGCCTGGCTGGAAATGTTTTCTACGTTGCCACAATTGTAGCGGGCATAAGCCACCAAGGGAATGATTCTTGCACCTGTAGTTATATCAGAGGCAATATAGATTCCTTCCGGCCTCAAGGCGCCTTCCGGTCGGAAGTTATGGGCGGTGACTTGATCACGGAATCTGCCATATGAGGCTTCAATTGTGGCGGATCCGGGAATTCCTTTAAATAGCAGATTACCATTTCGCACCTCTGCAACATTTCTTTCTAAGACATTAAATGTCGGCCGGCTGATCCTAAAGACCGAGTTATCATTCCTGATGCCATAGACGATCATTGCTTTGTTATTATCGGCAATGGTGTATGTTGATTTCTGGAATCGTATTCCCGAAAGTTCTCTATTTCCGCTGCCAAGAGGATAGATAAACATTTCTGTAACAGCCGTTTGATTTCTGTATCTGGCTGTTACCGTAAGATTACCGGATAGTCCTGTATAGTATAGGGTATTACCCTGAATCTCTGCTAATGCAGGATTACTGACAGTAAAGGTAACCTCATCCGTAATGTTGGTTACAGCGTTATTATCATATACGGCATTGACTTGCAATGATTGGCCGGTTGTTGAATAGATAAGGTTTTCTGTAAAAAAGATTCTTTGTAGTACCATGGCCTGATCATCAGGTACTGTTAATGTTCTTGAATCTGTGTGACCGTTATCCGTTGCAGTGACCACTGTTGAGCCGGATTCTCCGGTTAGGGCAAGTATGCCTTGATTGCTAATCGTAGCCACATCTGTATTGCTCGAGGTCCATTCCGGAGATTGAATTCGTTGCACAGATCCATCATTGAGTCTTGCGCTGACAGTCAGGCGAGGCGAATCCGTAAAGAACGCCGGCGTAAATTGTAAAGACTCATTAATCACGATTTCTGTAATTTCTGTCGGATATGTAGTTGATACAGAAGCGATTCTTCCGCGATGGTCAGCAGTGATGGTTACGCGTCCGGCATTTTTTGTAAAAGTCACAAGCCCTTGATTATTTATGGTAGCCACCTTTGGATCTGAGGTGGTCCATCGAATAAAGTCATGATTGATTTGTTCCTCCCGGTTATCACTGTATACCCTGTATAATGTTAATTGGTTGGTATCCTGTTCATAATCAAGACCATCCCTTATTTCAAGCTGGTAGACCCTTGAATCAACGGGATCATAAGAGAAGTCTTTATTGGCTGTATAGGTCGTATTAGTTGTTTCATAAACAGCAGTAAAGGTTACGGTACCTGTGTTTCCGCTAAAGAAGACATCACCGTTTTGCATAATGGTGGCCATATCCGTACTAGAGCTGGCCCAGGTTAAGTTGCTCTCATTAAGTCCTGCTGGATTACCGTCAGGATCTAGAAAAACAGCCTCAAGCTTATTATCGGTTCGGTTAACAGACAGGTCACCTTCAATGATAAGCTCATAGGAAAAAGCAGAAATACTCAGCCATAAAAAAGCAGAAATCAGCAAACAAAATTTTAAAAGAAATGTAGGTTTATTCATTAAACATCCTCCATGATTTACTATAAGGACATTTTATATTATTATTGTATGCATAGCTACACTGTTCAATAAAAATCAACAAAAATGAGGTGCTTTATGAAAATTGTACTAATTAGTGGAAGTCCACGTAAAACCGGAAATACAATGTATGCAATGGAGGCCTGTAAAAAGGCCATTGAAGAAGAAGGTATCGAAGCAGAAATCATAAGCCTTGCCGGAAAAGAAATAAAATCCTGCATAGCCTGTTACAAGTGTAAAGAGATTCCAAGGTGCGTTCTTCCGGATGAAGCTAACGAGATTATGGATCTGTTGCGTCAGTCGGAGGGTCTGATTACCGGGGCTCCCGTTTATTTTGGAACCGCCAGAGGAGACCTTATGAACCTGGTGCAGAGAATCGGTATGGTATCCAGAGGGAATGATAAATTTTTATCCTGGATGGTCGGAGGTCCGATTGCCGTTGGCAGAAGAGGGGGCTTATCAAATACGTATCAGGAAATGCTGATGTTTTACTTTATCAATGAAATGATTGTGCCTGGTTCTGATTACTGGAATATCGTTTTTGCTGGAAAAGAAGAGGGTATCGCAGGTGAAGATGTAGAAGGTATCGAAAATGTTGAAAAATTTGCTCGAAATACCGCAAAGCTGATTAAAAAAATAAATGCCTAGCAGAAATGATAAGAGGGAGATTACCAGTCATGAAAAAATATAGCTTACTTATTGTAGGTATCGCTTTAGCATTAGTCCTTCAGGGTTGTGCTTCAAAAGATGTAACAGAGGGCATGACCCATGAAGAAATTATTATGGATGCGATAACTAACACATACAGTGCCGAGAGCGTAGAGATCGAGTCAGAAATCATCTATAAAACCGATAATCCGTTTCAGCCAATTGATGCCGAGATTACCGGTAATACAAAAGTTTTTTCGGAGCCTTTTCTTATCGAAAATAATTATTTTGTAGACAATAGAACCGTTAATTTTCAGGAAGAAATTAAAACGTACGTTCATGTAATTGAAGATCAGTTAATGGGCTATGTATTGCAAGATAACGAATGGATAAGAGCCGAGGGTCTTATCGATCCGGATCAGATTCAGACAAATCCTCTGAACAATCTGTTTTTATTTATCAATCACCCGTCACCTCAGAATTTTTTGATGGTTGATGAGGAAGATAATGATATAGAAAATACTCAAAAGTTTGTTTTATCAGCAAGTTCCGAGATTTATGAGGTTGTTTTCTTTCAGGGTCTTGTCAGTCTTGACATCTCACCTTATGTGATGAGTCTTGAAGCTCTTGAGGCAATTGGTGATTTTGAATTAGTTGTCTGGGTAGATAAAGGAACATTGATGATAGAAAAAATGGAGCTTGATTTCACTCGAAATCTGCAGCAACTCGGATCTTATATGGCCCAGCTTGAAAATGCTCCTGAAAGCATTGTGGAGTTGTTTAGTAACTTTACGTACCATGTGATCTATGACCTTTCAAATCATAACAATTTAAGTCCGGTTACGGTTCCATTAGAAGCTAGAATCGGGACAAAATTAGATTAAGAGAGAAGCGTTGTTTTTGTGAATCTGATCATAATTATTCTGCTAACCATTACAGGGGCAAAAATTTTTGAAAGAATTATGCCGGGAGCCCGTCTAATGGGTCCGCTTTTTGCAGTCGGTCTTGTTAATATCTTAGGAGGCAGTCTGAGGCTTGCTTCGTGGTGGGAAATTTTGTTTTCCGTTATATTGGGAACTTTTTTTGGCTTACGAATTGAGCGAGAATTGGTAGCAGATTTTAAAAAACTTATTATCCCTTTACTTTTGTTAATTTTTTGGTACATTGGTTTGACAATCATTAATGGGCAAATTTTGCTTTCTTTATCAGGATTTGACCGAGTGACATCTTTTTTAGCGGTCATCCCCGGAGGACTGGGTGAAGTCAGCATTATGGCACTTGATTACAATGCTGATCTTATGGCGGTTACCTCTTTTCAGGTAACGAGACTGGTGACCATTATTTTGCTCCTTCCTTTTCTGGCCCGGACGTATGCTAAAAGAAGAGAAGGCGGCAAAGCTTCTTTTACAGAGGCATCTGAAAAAAATGACAATAAAATGAAAATGGTATTTCTTATCGCCTTTTCTTTAGCCGGGGCCTTGCTGTTTTGGAAAGCCGGACTGCCGGCAGGTTTTCTTACCGGATCGCTTACATTTTCTGCCGTGGCTTCTGTGTTATTTCCAGAAAAAATCAGCAAGCCTCCTGAAAAGATTAATAATTTTGCACAACTTGGGATGGGTGCGTTAATTGGCACAACCTTTACCAGAGAAAGTTTTCTGACGATGATTGACTCCTATCTTATCGTGATCGCAGTTACGGCAATTACGATTTTTTCAAGTGTGATGCTGGCCTATCTTTTTAGCAAAATGTTTAAATGGGACTATCTGACCTGCTTTCTTGGGGTTGTCCCCGGAGGGATCGCTCCAATTATGATTATGGCTGATCAGATAGAAATCGACATCGGTCTTGTCGCTGTTATGCAGATTATGAGATTAATTACAGCCATTATGATCATACCGTTTCTCTATATGATTATCATTTAGCACAAGACCAGATAATGGAGGGGATAAAATGAAACTCACAGTCTTAGTGGAAAACATTGCTTCAGCGGCTCTTCAGGCCGAGTGGGGACTGTCCTATATCATTGAATCTGATGAAAAAATTCTTTTTGATACAGGAGCCTCTGAATTATTTAAAAGTAATGCAAAGAAACTCAATGAAAATCTTGATGAGATCGAAAAAGTGGTGTTAAGTCACGGGCATTGGGATCATGGGAGTGGACTGATTCACCTGTCTCAAAAAAAATTATACGCTCATCCGGATATTTTTAAGGAAAGATTCAGTGGCAGCCGCAGCATAGGGCTTCCTTTTACCCGAGATGAAATAGAAGAAAAAATGGATCTTCTTTTATCGGAAGATTCCCGGAAAGTATCAGAAAATATTACATTTCTTGGTCAGATTCCAAGAAGCCGTGTCTTTGAAAATAAAGGGGCCTTATTTACCGACAAGAACGGGAATCCGGATGATATCGCCGATGATTCAGCGATTGCGGTTGTCGAGGACGGAAAATTGATAGTCATTACCGGCTGTGCTCATGCAGGCTTAATCAATACGGTCGAACATGCAAAGAAAGTAACAGGAATTACTGACTTATATGCCGTTATTGGTGGTTTCCACCTTCAGGGACACGATCAAATCACAAAAGAGACAATTGCCTATTTGCAAGAACAAAAAGTGACTAAAGTGTATCCATCACATTGCAATCAATTTCCGGCTCTTGCAGAATTTTATCAGATATTTGGTGCTCAGCCTCTAAAAGCCGGCGATATGATTGATTTTACTTGATTGTTAATGATGCCGATAAACAAAAAAGCTTGGAATCCATTTGAAACAGGGTTTCAAGTTTTTTGATATTACTAGGTTTGATCCTGGAAGAAGACCAGATATAAAGAAGGAGGATATTATGAGAGAGAAGAAAATCATCGAGGCTAAGAAAGAATGGGAAGAAAATGTTCTGGAAAAAGCATTATCGAAAAATGATGAAAGAGATTTTCTGAAACCTGAGAGATTATATACACCTCTTGATACAGACACAACAGAAGAAAAGTATGTTAAAGATGTTGGTTTTCCGGGGCAGTATCCTTTTACCAGAGGAATTCAGCCAACCATGTACAGAGGGCGGTACTGGACAATGCGTAGCTATTCAGGTTTTTCTACTGCTCAGGAGAGTAATGAAAGGTACAGATATTTATTGAAACAGGGTGTCACCGGACTTAGTGTGGCAATGGATTTACCGACGCAGATTGGGTTTGATTCTGATCATGAAGCCAGTGAGGGAGAAGTTGGAAAAGTCGGGGTGGCTATTGATTCATTAAAAGATATGGAAGAACTTTTTAAAGATATCCCCTTAGGAAAGGTAAGCACTTCAATGACAATTAATGCTCCGGCCGCGGTTCTTTTAGCCATGTATCAGGCCGTTGGTGAGCAACAGGGATATAGTTCAAAGGAACTGCAGGGCACCATACAGAATGATGTTCTTAAAGAGTATATTGCCAGAGGAACCTATATTTATCCTCCGGCTGCATCCATGCGCTTGGTATCAAATATTTTTGAGTACTGTCATGAAAATATTCCAAGCTGGAATACCATCAGTCTTGGAGCGTATCACATAAGAGAAGCGGGTTCTACAGCCGGACAAGAAATCGGATTTGCTTTTGCAAATGCTATTGCGTACATAGAAACGGCCATTGAATCGGGTCTTACTATTGATGATTTTGCAGGTCGTATTTCATGGATTTTCAGTGCTGATATTGATGTATTAGAAGAAGTAGCAAAATTTAGGGCTGCCAGAAGACTCTGGGCAAAAATTTTAAAGGAAAGATTTGGTTCTGTTAATCCAAAGTCACAAATGTTAAGAGTGCATACTCACACAGGCGGAAGTATTCTAACCGCTCAACAGCCTTTAAATAATGTTGTAAGAGTTACGATACAAGCCTTAGCAGCGGTTATGGGTGGAACGCAGTCTATGGCAACCTGTGCTTATGATGAAGCGTTATCACTGCCTACAGAAGAATCAGCAACACTTGCCATAAGAACACAGCAGATCATTGCTCACCAAAGTGGTGTAGCAGATACCATTGATCCACTTGCAGGTTCATATTACATAGAATCAATGACAGACAGACTTCAGGAGGAAGCCGAGGGTTATATTTCAGCTATTGATGAAATGGGAGGAGCTGTAAAAGCCATTGAGAATGGATATATGCAATCGGAGATTCAGGCGAGTGCTTATGAACTTCAGCTCCAGATTGAAAAAGGAGAAAAGATAATCCCGGGTGTTAATAAATTCCAGACAGAAGCGCAAAAAAATGAGAATATTCTTCGTGTGGATCCAACGGTAAGAGAACTTCAGGCAGCCAAAGTTAAAGAGTTAAAAGAAAACAGAAATAATGATGCAGTAACAAAGGCTTTAAAAGAGCTAAAGGAAGTTGCAGAGGGACAGGGGAACCTTTACCCTAAAATTTATAATGCTGTAAAAGCTTATGCTACCTTAGGGGAAATCTCGGATGTCATGAGAGATGTTTTTGGCGAATATTCTCCGGTGCAAAAAATTTAATAGGATTTAGATATAAAAAATGATATAATTAATTTAATTAAATACTTATTCTTCGGGGCAGGGTTAGATTCCCTACCGGCGGTAAAGCCCGCGAGCCTTTAAGGCATGAACTGGTTAATTTCCAGTGCCGACAGTATAGTCTGGATGATAGAAGGATGATATAACTTTTCAAAGAACAAGATTTTTGTTTTTGATGGTTATGTTTGAAAACCCCGAGATTAAGAGGGGTTTTTTTTATGGATAAAAATAATTATGAAATGTATATGAAAAAAGTGTTTGCGCTGGCCTTACGAGGCAGTGGCAGGACATCACCGAACCCTTTAGTGGGGGCGGTGATTGTTAAAAATAATGAAGTGATTGCTGAGGGTTATCATCAGAAAATAGGCAGTGCTCATGCTGAAAGAGTCGCTCTTGAATATGCCGGAAAAAAAGCACAGGGCGCGGACTTGTATGTTAATCTTGAACCATGTTTTCATTATGGGCGGACACCACCTTGCGTAGAGGCTATTATTGAAAAAAGAATAAAAAAAGTGATTATCTGTAACACCGATCCTAACCCGGTGGTTAATGGTCAAAGCATAAAAAAACTTCAGAGTCATGGAATTGAAGTGGTTCAGGGAATTCTTGAAGAAGAAGGATTGCTTTTAAACGAAGTGTTTTTTAAGTATATAAGAATGAGAGAACCATTTGTTGCTTTAAAAGCAGCTCTTTCCCTTGATGGTAAGATTGCCACTTCTGCTGGTGAATCTAAATGGATTACCGGTAAAAAAGCCCGGGAAGATGGTCATTACTTGCGGCAGAAATATGACGCTATACTGGTAGGGATTAATACTGTTATTGCTGATGATCCCTTTTTAACATGCAGAATACCGGGTGGCCGAAATCCTTATCGAATTGTACTAGATACCTTTTTGCGGATTCCGGAAGAGGCTAACATTTTATCTTTAGAAGATTCTCCGGAAAAAACAATCATTTTTTGTGGCGGGCAAGCTACTGAAGAAAAAGCAGAAAAAATAAAAAGAAAAGCAAGGGTGATTAAACTACCTGGTGAGCGATTTACCCTTTCAAATGTGCTGACTATATTGGCAGAAACAGAGATTGCCAGCATTCTGATTGAAGGCGGAGCACAGATTCACGGCAGTTTTATCAGAGAAAGACTTGTTGATAAATACTATCTTTATCTTGCCCCTACAATGATCGGAGGACAAAAAGCTCCAGGATTTTTTGGAGGAGAAGGTTTTTCGTACTTGTCAGAAGCACCGAGACTTATGTTTCATGAAACAAAAAAAATCGGAGAGGATCTTCGGATGACTTTGTATCCGGCTAAAGGAGGACCTTAAGTGTTTACCGGAATTATAGAAGAATTAGGAGCTGTAAAAAAACTAGACAAAGCGAATCAGTCTGCTAAGATATCTATTTCAGCAGAACTTATTAATCAGGATCTAAGAGTTGGAGATTCTGTGGCGGTTAACGGAGTTTGTCTGACAATCATTGATTTTAGTCATAATCATATAGTTGCTGAAGTTATGTATGAGACGCTTGATGCCACAGCCATAGGCGGCCTGAGAGTAAATGAAAAAGTGAATCTGGAAAGAGCCCTTCGACCGGACAGCAGAATGGGCGGTCATATTGTTACCGGTCATGTTGATGGTACCGGAAAAATAGCCAGCAAAAAAGCGGAAGGCATTGCCTGGATATTTGATATTGAGTTTCCCCGGGATCTTAGCCGTTACATTGCCAAGAAGGGATCGGTTGCAATTGATGGAATTAGCCTCACTGTGGTTAGCGTAGAGGACAATGTGTTAAGATTGTCTTTAATTCCTCATAGCATTTCCATGACAACGCTTGGTTTTAAAAAAGAAGGCGACTTGGTCAACATTGAAATTGATGTGCTGGCCAGATATATTGAAAGGCTCTTTCAGACAAAAAATAAAGAGGAAGGAAAATCAAAGCTGTCGGAATCTTTTCTGGCAGAACATGGTTTTATGTAGAGGTGAATTATGAGTTTTGTATTTAATACGATTGATGAAGCGATTGAAGAAATAAAGAATGGAAAAATGATCATTGTGGTTGATGACGAGGATCGTGAGAATGAAGGCGACCTGGTTATGGCAGCGGAGCTTGTTACCCCGGAAGCGATTAACTTTATGGTCACATATGGTAAAGGACTAGTCTGTCAACCCATTATTGATGAGCGGCTTCGCGAACTTGATGTCTGCGATATGGTTGATAATAATACCGACAAGCATTGTACGGCATTTACCGTTTCTGTGGATGCGGCAGAAACCAAAACTGGGATTTCTGCTTCAGAAAGAGCACTTACAATTAAAAAATTGATTGAAAAAGATACAAAGCCAACGGATCTTAAGCGGCCTGGACATATTTTTCCTTTGCGCTATGCACCAGGCGGAGTATTAAGAAGAGCCGGGCATACCGAAGCTTCCGTTGATCTTTCGATTCTTGCCGGTTTGTATCCTTCTGCTGTTATCTGTGAAATCATGTCTGATGACGGAGAAATGGCTAGGGTGCCGGAACTTATGGAATATGCAAAAAAACACAACTTGAAAATTATTACCATAGCTGATTTAATTAAGCACAGAAGAAGAAAAGAAATACTGATAGACAGAGAGTCAATTGTGACTATGCCTACAAAGCATGGAGAATTTATGCTTCATTCCTACTCAGAGAAGTTAACAGGGAAGGATCACTTTGCCCTTGTTAAGGGAGATGTCAGTACAGAAGAGCCTGTGATGGTCCGGGTTCACTCAGAATGCCTGACCGGTGATGCGCTTGCCTCGCTGCGATGCGATTGCGGAGAACAGCTCTCAGAGGCCTTAACAAAGATAGAGGAAGAGGGCAGAGGCGTGCTGCTTTATATGCGTCAGGAAGGCAGAGGGATCGGGCTTCTTAATAAAATGAAAGCCTATGAACTTCAGGATGGCGGGAAAGATACCGTAGAAGCCAATGAGATTCTTGGTTTTCAGGCCGACTTGCGTGATTACGGCATTGGAGCGCAAATTCTTCTTGACCTGGGCATAGAAAAGATTAAGCTTATGACGAACAATCCCCGAAAGATTAAAGGCCTTGAGGGCTATGGATTGGAAATAATCGAAAGAATTCCATTGGAAATTCATTCGAATTGCAGCAATCATTTTTATCTGCAAACTAAAAAAACAAGACTGGGACATATCCTGGGTGAATTTAAGGAGGAAAAATAATGGGTAAAATATATCAAGGGAATCTGGTAGCAGAACCATGCAAAATCGCGATAGTCGCGGGACGTTTTAATGAATTTATTACAGGAAAGTTATTGTCAGGGGCTGTGGATGCATTAGTCCGCCATGGTGTGGATGAAGAAAGTATTGATACCATCTGGGTGCCGGGAGCTTTTGAAATTCCTTTGATGGCCCAAATCGCTGCACAAAAAGAAGAGTATGATGCTGTTATTTGTGTTGGAGCTGTCATTAAGGGTGCCACACCACATTTTGACTATGTCTGCGCAGAGGTATCAAAAGGTGTCGCCCAGGTCATGCTAAAGGAATCAAAGCCAGTCATTTTCGGAGTTCTGACAACGGATTCCATTGAACAGGCTATTGAAAGAGCCGGAACAAAAAGCGGGAATAAAGGCTTTGAAGCCGGTGTTACAGCCATTGAAATGATCAGCCTAATCAAAAACTTTTAAAAAATACAAGGAGGAATATATAATGGACAAAAAACCTAAATTTGTAGGAACCGATGCTCAGGGACAGGAATATGAGATTGCTTATCCGGAACTTTTGTATACGGTAGAATTTACACCAATGATAGACAGAATTGAAACGGAAAAGCCGGAGCTTCTTTCTGGTTTTCATAATATTTTCAAAGCGGTAGAACCAGAGATTTTTCAAAACTATTTTAATCAGCTTGTTGATATTAAAGTTTCAGACGATAAAATGATGATAATCACAAAAAATCTGATACAAAAAAGCATTCTTGAAAGAGACTACATTGAGATTATCAAAGAAGCCTTTGAAGTAAAACACGTCAGAATTATAGCGCAAGGATAGGTGCATGGAATTACAAGTATATAACAGACAAACTAAGGAAATTGAGATAGAACACATTGTTGGCAGAAAATATATTCAATGGCTTTATTACCGTTCTTCGGGTAATTTCTTTCTTGAGAAGATAGTGAAAAGAAGAATAGCCAGCAGGTTTTTTGGAGTATTAAAAAATAGAAAAGGTAGTCGAAAAAAAATTAGCAATTTTATTGAGGAAAATAAAATTGCTGAAGCTGAATTTTTAGAAGCTACCGATTCTTACAAAAATTTTAACGAATTTTTTTACAGAAAATTAAAACCAGAATCAAGGCCGGTGGTTGCCGATGAAAACCTATTGGCCTCTCCGGCTGATGGAAGGGTTTTTATCTACGAAAATATTATTGTTGATAAGATCGTTCAGATTAAGGGAATGGATTTCAACTTAGCGGAGCTTGTCGGTTCGGATGATGTGATTAATGAATTTCATGGTGGAACCATGATGATTATTCGTTTAAATCCCACCGATTATCACAGGTTTCATTTCCCGGATTCGGGCATACCCGGAAAAACAAAAGAGATTCATGGGTCGTACTACTCTGTTAATACAGGAGTACTTGACAGGATCAATAATATTTATATTAAAAACAAAAGAACGGTCACAGAATTCAAAAGTGATCATTTCGGAAAGATGTTGTATCTTGAGATAGGAGCTACGTTTGTCGGAACGATCGTTCAGACCTATACCCCTGAGCAAAGAGTAGAAAAAGGGCAGGAAAAAGGGTATTTTAAGTTCGGAGGTTCTACGGTCATTTTATTCTTTGAAAAAGATGCTTTTATTCCGGATCAGCATATTTTAGAGTATACAGAAAAAAACAT
>SKKY01000045.1 GCA_007123515.1 Clostridia bacterium | reverse complement strand
TAAAAGAACGTGTGGCAGGATTAGAAAAACCCCTCGTTTTTTTTGAAATTTGGGATGACCCTTTGCTTTCAGCCGGACCGGATACCTTTATCAATAATATTATAGAGTTATCTGAAGCTGAAAACTTTGCAAAAGATTTTTCATCAACGTATCCGCAAATAAACATAGAAAATCTAATTGATCGTGACCCTGATATCTATATCGCTATCGATCATAAGAAAAACGCGGATATTGAATCAAGACCCGGTTATTCATCATTACAAGCTATTCAGAATCAGAAATTTTACAAAGTTAATGATGATTATATGACACTGCCGGGACCAAGAATTATTTTAGGTCTTGAAACAGTTGCTAAACTTATACATCCGGAAGCGTTTGAATAAAAAAAGAGGCTGGAACAAAACTAGCTTAAGAAGAAGAGCCCCGAAGTTTTTACATTAAGTAAAAGCTTCGGGGCTCCATTTTCTGCAAGGAAAAAGGACAATTTTCTGTTAAAAAAAGTGAAATCAACTATGTGATTTCACTTTTTTTGTTTTGGAGGCTAGTTTTGTCCCAGACCCTTTTTATTATTCACCTTCATCTTTTTGTTCTATTTTACTCTTTATTAAGTCAATCGGAATGGCTAAGCCAACAATTTCTTCTGATTCCGTTTGTTCTGAAACCAGAACAGCAAATATAACTGCGATTACTTCTTCATTCTCATTAAAAACGGGACTTCCGCTACTGCCTTTATGAATGGGTCCCTGAATCAAAATCACTTCTTCAGAGATTCCGGAAACCTCACCCATTCCAATAATATTACCTTTTTTTACAACTCTTGATATCCCGAGAGGATTGCCAATAATCAGGACCTGATCCTCATTACTGATATTAGCTGAACTACCAAGTGTCAGTGTTGGAAGCTCATTGCCATCAACCTCAAGAACGGCCAGATCCAGCTCA
This sequence comes from Clostridia bacterium, assembly GCA_007123515.1. Classification (GTDB taxonomy): domain Bacteria; phylum Bacillota; class Peptococcia; order Peptococcales; family SKKY01; genus SKKY01. Next base: position 3,284 of record SKKY01000045.1, on the reverse strand, counting down.
GGGATGACCACTACAGGATCACCACGAAAACTTTCCCCGGATGAAAACTGAACCAGAATGTTATCACCATCACGAATAACATGCTCATTAGTAATAATAAGCCCTTCTTCGCTGATATTAAAACCTGTACCACCACTCTGGTTATTTCTGATGGTGACAACTGCTTCTTGTAACTCCTGAATTTCACTGCCTTGTCGCAATTGAAAAGATTCAGCTAAGAAACCAAGGTCCGGCATATTGGTAAAACGCAAAACATTTCCACCAATAAAAACAAGAAAAATAGCAGCCGTAATAATTGCTACCATTTTTTTTCCGGTTCCGGACGAATGATGTTTCGTAGTTTCTTCATTTTTATGTTCATCTGACTGATTTAATTCCTCAAAGAGCTCTGGTTCAATATCATTTACCTCATCAGGCTCCGGTTCAACTTCCCAGTATTCCTTTTTTTGGTCCACAAAATCATTCCTTACAATCACTTATAATTTACTGTGCTCCAGCCAACTCAGTACCGGCGATTCTGCCCATAACAATACAGTCTGTGATAGCACAGCTGCCAAGTCTTGCGGCCCCATGAATACCTCCGGTTACTTCCCCGGCAGCATATAGACCACTGATCGGATTTTTCTTTTGATCAAGAACCCGGGCTTTATGATCAATTACCAGGCCACCCATCGAATAGTGAACTTTTGGCCAGAGACGCATCGCATAAAAGGGCGGCTGACTGATGGGAGTCGCTCCTTTTGGAAAAGATTTCCCAAACTGTTTATCAATACCATTATCTATCATTTGATTATATTCTGCAATTGCTGATTCTAATTCACTGATCTCTATATCATATTCTAATGCCAGCGTTTTGAAATCAGAAAAAACTTTTACTACTTTCTTATCAATTGCTTTTTGAATGTCCCATCCACTTTGAGTAACTGCTTTTTGATCTGCAATACCTATCACAGGATTTTTTTGTGCTAAAATGGCTTCGGAAAGAACCCCTCGATCAGATAGTTCATTGGTAAATCTTTTTCCGGTTTCCGGATTAACTAAAATCCCATAAGGAAGAGCTATATAATCAGCAAACAAAGGACCATTTCCAAAACCATATTCATCAGGCGAGGCCCAGGGTCCAAGCTGTATTTTTTCTAAATCAACCACACTAGCTCCAATAGCCATAGAAGACTTTACCATTTCAGCCGTTGACGACAATTTATTTGTTGTCTGAACTGATTTATCCAGTCGATTGTCAAACTTCATTCGAAATTCCACATCAGCACCAAAGCCCCCTGCTGCAACAACAATCCCTTTTCTGGCATAGAACTTGTTATTGGCTTTATGTTCGTGATCCGGGTAGCGATAGTCATCAAAAAATGCAACACCAGATACTTTCCCCTCGTTATCCACAAGGATCTCTTTCACGTAACAACCATAGCGTATTTCTGTCTGTAGTTCTTTAAGCTTTTTTACCTGCTTTTTGATTAGCATGGATCCCGATAAACCAACCGGGGTATAACAACGGGGAACACTGTGACCTCCAAAGATATCAACGCGGTCCATATACTCAACACCGAGATGATCTTTTGTCCAATAGAAGGCCTCTTTTGCTTTACCAGCAACTGTCTTAAGTAAAAGGTCATTTCCATAACCTTTAGCGGCTCTTTTCATGTCCTCAAAAAAAAGAGGGACGGACTCCTCTATCCCATTTTTTTGCTGGTATTCAGTCTCCGGGGCAGCAATACCTCCGTCACTAATGACAGAGTTACCTCCCGGAGCCTTCATTTTTTCCAGCACAATAACTGTCAATCCGGATTCTGCAGCTTCAATCGCTGCGGCAAGGCCTGCAAATCCGGCTCCAATGACAACTACATCATAGGATTTGTTCTTCATCTGTTCCATTCCCATCTGTTTCAATTAATCCGGCTAACACCGACACTCTGGCGATGATTCCCATTAACCGTTCTGATTCATCTAAAACCGCCAATGGATACTTACTCTCTGTAGCTAAGGGAATAATATCAGAAATATAGGATTCAGGCTCCACCACATGATAATCCTTTGTAAGAATATCATCAACAGGCAGATGTTCCTTAACCGCTCTTATCGCATCATCAATTGTAATAAGGCCTTTTAATTTTCTGTTTGACTCCAGCATAAAGATACTTGAAATGCCTAATTTCTGCATAATATTAATGGCCACTTTCGGCCCATCTTTACCATAGGTCAGCGTAGAGGGCGTAAACATTATGTTTTTAGCCTGCATCACTTTGGTCCGGTCAATATCTCTAACGAAGTCTTTAATATAGTCATTTGCGGGATTTTCAAGTATTTCTTCAGGTGTTCCCACTTGAATAAAAACTCCGTCTTTCATTACGGCCACACGGTCACCAATTTTAAACGCCTCATTAACATCATGAGTAATAAAGACAATCGTTTTATGAAGTTCTGATTGTATTTCTAAAAGCTCTAATTGCATATCGCGACGAATCAGAGGATCCAGTGCACTGAAAGGTTCATCCATCAGCAATATCTCTGGTTCATTAGCTAAGGCCCTGGCCAAACCAACTCTCTGTTGCATTCCGCCACTAAGCTCACTAGGATATTTGTCTTCCCATCCTGCCAGGCCAACTTTGTTAATGGCATCCATGGCCAATTGCTCTCTTTTTTCTTTCTCTATTTCCTTAATTTCCAGCCCATAAATAACATTTTGCTTAACTGTCATATGGGTAAACAAACCAAAATGCTGGAAAACCATCGCTACCTTATTTTTCCTGTAATTACTAAGCTGTTCTTTGTTAAACTCAACTACATTTTCCCCGTCAACAATAATTTTTCCGGATGTCGGGACATTTAAAAAGTTCAGACATCGGATCAGCGTTGACTTACCGCTACCGGAAAGACCCATGATAACAAAAATCTCTCCTTGTTTAACATCAAATGAAACGAGGGAAATACCAACAGTATCCCCTGTTTTAGCTAAAATTTCATCTTTACTAACTCCCTCTTCCAGCAACTTAACAGCAGCCTGAGGAGTTTTTCCGAATATTTTAGTCAGTTTCTCTACTTTAATTTTAGGCTCCAATTTTTACTCCCCCTTAGACTTATTCAGGATATTTAAACTTATCTGCCATCCCTTGTGTCACCCGGTCAATAATGATCGCAATAAATACAATGCTCAGACCGGCTTCAAAACCTCTGGCAATATCAATTCGGTTAATGGAAATTAATACTTCCATACCAAGACCGGGTGCACCGATCATTGATGAAATAACAACCATTGCCAAAGCCATCATCGT
>SKKY01000138.1 GCA_007123515.1 Clostridia bacterium | reverse complement strand
ATCGTTGAGCACAAACGAAAATGGGATATCTATGATTCTTTTTTAAATGATGTGGGTTCAGTAAAGCTAAATCTTGAAAATCTAAAAAAAGATATTATAAAAAGAGTCGAAGACATAACAATCACATTCGGCGAAGATGAAGAAGGCCCTAAGGAAAAAGAAACCATAATCAGAGAAGAAAGCGAAAATGTTATCCGCAATATAGACAGTGTTTATCGAGTCTATGAGTCCATGCAGTCTCAGAGTTACTCAAGTTTTGATACCAGAAAATTAGCGGATTCAGAAGTGCTGCTTGATCAGATTCTTGTGGAAGGTGAGCAATTTTATGATCTGCTCAAAGCCTATAATAAAGAGATTGTGATCTCTCTCATAGGTCTGTCAAGACATTCCACCTACTATTTAAAGCTTAAAGAACTTCTAGAAGGATATAAGAGTGGAAAAAATAAGATGGCCAATTTAGGCGAAGTGCCTGTATCCTATCAGACCTACAATAAACTAGATGAAGGATCAAAATACAGGCAGGACGTTTATGTAAGCAATAAAAGAGTAGGGCAGGAGATGACCGCATCCTACTTTATCAGAAACGGCAAACATGAATCATACTTTGAAGATGCGCTGACATACGATGAATTGCTCGATCTGCTGGTGATCGCTAACCATCAGCCTTCAGATGAAGAAAACGACGAGAACAAGCTCGCCTATAATTTTAATCTTCAGGAGCTTGATGTGGAAGTGGCCAGAAAAGGAAAAAATGAATTGCTTATTAAGTATAAGAAAAAAATAGACGCACTTAAAAGAGTGCCTCTTCGAAACTAAAAATCATTAAGAAAGGTCCCTTTAGGCATGCACTTCATTAGGCATTAAGGGGATCTTTTTGATATCCTCAGGAGGAGAGATTAATGATATGACCTTTATAATCTTCAGAGAAATCATTATACAGATTCTCTCTATGGATCATAATATTACGGAATTTGATGTATAGCGCCATAATCAAGCGGTTAAGAGGAAGAAATAACTCTTCGTAAGGATTTTCGCTGTCAGTGAAAGCTTTCCAGAAGTGCTTGCCGTCAATTTCTAAATACAGCTCTCTGGTACGAATGCCTAAGAATTTCAGGTGATCTTCATAGTTTGAAAGAATAACTAATAATTCTTTCGAGTTATCAGTCTGGTAATTTTTATCAATATAAAGCAAAGCTTCCACGGCCTGATTATATTTTGTAATCAAAGAGCGAATCTTTTTATAAAGATGACTCTCCTGACGGGTCCGGCCTTCTTCTTTTTCTTTTTTTGCCTGCCTGCGCAAACTTTCTCTGTCAGCAAGAAAGCCCGCAAAATCCTTTTCTAGTTTATCAAATTTACGATAATAATTATCATAAGCAATCAGATGGTTTTCAGAAGAAAAAGCTGTCTGGTTTTGAGCTCCCAGGGCACGCTCAACAGCCACAGTTTTCTCAACAGTGTCAGAACTGCGCTGCCTGTTAACATAAGAGAATTTGACCCGGTTAAAACTTAAGGATCCCGGCCGGTTAACTCTGGTCAAGATCATCACCACCTTGATTTGTAAAAATGATAGTTTAAGAAAACGAAGATTGTAAAAAAAGCAGACAACGCTTATGACATTGCCTGCAGTACGGTGCAAATAACATTATTTGAGTGTAATGGCTTGTTCATTACCCCATAATCCGTGGATATTACAGTAACTCATAGCCATAAGCTTGCCCGTTCCGGGAAGTTTAATCTTTACAGAAGCTGAAGGCTCTGAAAAAACCTCACCCTCACCATGAGCTGAAAACTGATAATCACCAAGTTCAATCAAAAATTTTTGTCCATCTTGAATGTAAAAAAGTTTTATCCAGGAAATGTAATGCTCCTGTGTATTGGGATGACCAATGGCATCACCGATTGATACTTTTATTTCTACTGTCTCTTCTTTACTAAAGCTCTCCGGAGCTGTAATAACTGGAACGTGCTTTTCACCTTTCCAGTCACCTGTTTGAATTAATGAATCAAAAATCATTCTGGAAACCTCCTATACCTTTTCTTTTTTCGTAGCGCATAATGCACTGACAATACAATATATACCCTAGAACAGAATGCGCTTAAACAAAATGATCGCTTCGTCAGATTTAAAAAAAAATTTTTAAAAAAAATTAAAAATGTGTATTATATAGTATAAATCTTTTTTAACAAAAAAATCAGGGAGGAATTATTATGATTATAATAAATGCAAAAAAATTATGGAATTCTGGAATTTGGGGAAGAATTGCGTTAATATTTTTAATTGTTGTGCTTGTTAGACTAGTATTGTTACTAATTGCAATTTTTTTAGGGTGATAAGAATTAATGGTCGCTGAAAGTACTTCAGCGACTACTGCCCCAAAAGAAAAAGAACGAAAGGAAGTTACATGAAAAAGATATGTGTCTTTGCAGCAGCCAGCAATAAGCTGGACAAAAAGTATTTTGAAGTCGCTGAAAACACAGGCATCTTACTGGCTGAGGCTGGTTATGACCTGGTGTTCGGTGGCGGAACAATTGGATTAATGGGCGCCTGTGCAAGAGGATTTCATAGCCGTGACCGTAAGGTTATCAGCGTGATCCCGGAATACCTCAAATTGCCAGGCGTTTTTTACGAGGAAAGCGATGAGTACTACGTTACAGAAACCATGCGAAAAAGAAAAAGAATAATGGAAGAACTTTCGGAAGGCTTTGTTATTCTTCCCGGAGGCTTTGGAACCTACGAGGAATTGCTGGAGATAGTGACCCTTAAACAATTGGGGCAACACAATAAACCGATCGCCGTGATTAACTGTTTTGGCTTTTACGATAAGCTGGGAGAAATTTTTCAACACCTTGTTCAGGAAAAGTTTACAGATGAACGCTTTTTAGAGCTATGTTTCTTTGCAAAAAGTGAGGCAGATGCTGTAGAATATATAGTATCTTATAATAAAGAAGAAATAATTCCGAAATGGAAGCAAAGAAAACAGAAGCTTGAAGAAGGGGACAAAGAATGAGACGGCGTAAGATTAAGGGATCAGACGAAAAACTACTTTGCTATACAGACTATGTTATAACTGCTGCTCAGGACCATAAGGGAAAGTGGCGGGAGATTTTTGGGAATAAAAATCCGATTCATCTGGAAATTGGAATTGGAAGAGGAAGTTTTGTAAAAAGATTTGCTGAAAAGAAGCCGGAGATTAACTATCTCGGAATAGAAACAAAAGAAGAAGTGATGCTTTATGGGGTACAAGAAAGCGCAGAAGCGAAACTTTCCAATATAAAATTTATTTGGCAAAATGCGATGGAACTGACTGATTTTTTTGAAACAGGTGAGATTGAGAGGATTTATCTTAATTTTTCCGATCCCTGGCCTAAAAAAAGACATGCCAAAAGAAGGCTGACTCATCCGGATTTTTTGGAAAAATATGCTAAAGTATTACCAAATAACGGGGAGATCCATTTCAAGACGGATCATGAAGAACTTTTTGAGTTCAGTCTGAATGTTTTCTCCGAATCCGGGTGGACACTTAAAAACATTAGTCTTGATTTATACAGGAATTTGCCGGAAGACAACATTCCCACCGATTATGAAAGTAAATTCGTTGAACAAGGATTAAAAATATACAGGTTTGAAGCGATTGTTCCCGGAGGTGATGGATTTTGAACTGGTTGACACTGACCATAAAGGCACCTTCTGATTCTGTAGAGTACCTTCCGGCAGTAATAGCCGAGCTAACAAAAACCGGTGTGGAAACAATTGAAAATGCCGATGGTTCACTAACGATACAGGCGGCCGTTTACCAGGGTCCTCAGGCTGAAAAGCAGATAGAAGAGATAACGGCATACCTTGAATTTCTTAAAAAAGCCAATACTGAATTTTTTTATACATTATCAACAGAAGAAATCAGTGAAGAAACCTGGCAAAGCTTTTGGAAATCACTATTTCGACCGGAAAAAGTAGCGGGCAACCTTGTGATAAAGCCGGTCTGGCATGATTATGAACCGGCAAGCGATGAGAAAGTGATTGCCATTGATCCCGGAACAGCGTTTGGCACAGGAACTCATACTAGCACACTGCTTTGCATTGATTTCTTAAATAAAGTACTAGCGCCCGGGAAGAGAGTCATTGATGTGGGAACCGGAAGTGGCATATTGGCCTTAGTGGCAGCCAATCTCGGAGCCAAAGAAGTAGAGGCGCTCGATTTTCATCAGGATGCAGTCGATGCGGCTGTTGAAAATGTT
>SKKY01000117.1 GCA_007123515.1 Clostridia bacterium | reverse complement strand
ACCGCCATCGGCCCAATGTATCGCAATCCATCTCCCGAAAGATCCGTCGCTGATAACAACTGATATATGAAAGAGAGCGCGGTCATCAACAAAAGAACCGGCAACGCCCAGACAAGCATGGTCAAAAGTCCAAGCAACGGCCCTCCCTTTTTATGACCGATCGCTACAATTGTCTGCGTACTAGTCGGCCCGGGTAAGATACTGCACAACGCAACTAATTCAATCAGTTCCTCCTCGGTCAGATATTTCTTTTTTATTACCAATTGATCTGTAAATACACCGAAATGAGCCTCCGGTCCTCCGTAAGCGCCCAGGGAACAAATTAAAACATCTTTCAGGAAAGCCGAACTTTTCAGCCTTCTTGCTTGTAGACCTTCTGTATCCATCGTCTCCTCCTGTTAGTCTTTTTTTACTCCCTTTTACATACCTTAATCTTACCATAGCTCTTTTTTTACTGTATAATAAAAATATTCTGATTGCCGGTGGTGTTTGCTTTGAAAAAAAAATATACATACAATCTGTTCATGATGCTTCTTCTGAGTTCTTTTTTGCTGCTGAGTACATTGTCAGGCTGCAATCAGGCACCTTCGGCTATTAAAAACATCACTAACGAAGAACCGACCTTACAGGTAGATGGTTCTCTTTCCTGGATCCGTCACGTAAACCGTTCACAACCGGAAGAATTTCTTATTCCGGATGAGATCCAGGAAATGATTACAGACTACTTAGGCGTTTATCATTTCTCACTGGCAAAGCTTTCAGAAGAAGATATTACATCTTTTTTTTCCCAGGATTCACCTGAGAGCATAAAGAGTGCCCTTACCAATCAGGCCGCTTTGCATTATCTGATTACGCTTCGTAACATGCTGCCCCATGATATGACAATCCCGGAATTTCGAATCATACTTAATCCGGTTTCTCTTACCCCTTTCGAAGAAGAAGACAGGGAAAGCACACCTGACTTAGTTACACTTACCCTTTACGAGCATCGTTACCAGCATTTTAGTTTCGCAAGCCCCATTGCCTCTAGCAGCACCCGAATTGAGCATCACTTCGTCATTGATGTTTCATCAAAAGAACCGGTCATTTATCTTCACCAAAAATTTGAAGATGCCGACTTTCTGATCCGGGAACATTTTGAACAGTTTTTTGAACCTGCGGAGGCTGAAGCGTTCAACCAAAAATTATTTGTCTCTAATTTAAACCGTTCAACCGAAGACCTGTTGGTTTTGGCTAAATCAAATCTCAGTAACAGAAAAATAGCCCTTGCTGAACAAAATTCCGACTCTGAAAATCAGACCCTTTTACAGGCAACGAATGATTATAATCGTCAGGCGGCAGTCGCCTATGCCATGGAATGGGTGGATCCTTTAAAGATTAAAAGAAACCCGGAATGGTATGTCTATGATGATCTCGGAGGAAACTGTAATAATTTTGTTTCGCAAAGCCTGTTTGCCGGAGGAATCCCGATGGACACAACCGGCCACATTGATTCACAGTGGAAATGGTATGACAACAGAATTAACAGCCGGCAAACCGAAAGGGGTCGTTCACCCTCCTGGGCAGGTGTTAATGAATTCTATAAATATGTTAATTCCAATACAGGATCCGGGATGGTCGCCACAACCCAAGCTAATTACTACGACGGCGAACTGGGTGATATCATACTCTTTGGTTATAATGGGCGATGGAAACATGCTGTAATCATTACAGGAATCATTAAAGATGATGACGGGCGTGTTATTGATTATCTGATTAACTCCAACACGGCCGATCAAATTCTCTACCCTGTAAGCGCCTACGGGTACTACGAGATAACCCTTATAAAAATCATCGGTTTTAACGAATAGGATAAACACTACAATACCCGCCTCGGCCATAATAAGCAGAAGCGGGTATTTTTATAAGTCTATATCAGTTTAATTCTGTATTTTTTACTGCGAATGCCCTTATCTTTTAATCCTTTAGCCACAATCGCTTCTTTTTCGTTTAAAATAGATACATTCGTTATTTTATCTTTGATATCGACTCTCCCGATATCCGCACCCGAAACGCCAGGAATGCTTTTGATGGCATATAGAACATCTCCGGTCTTTAACAGGCTGTTACTTTTCCCGCCATTAATCTGAATCGTTTTCGATTCAGATCTGCGATAGCTTTCCTTAAAGCGACCGGCATCTCTTCGGTTTTTCGTCGAAGCCCTTGGCTGTCTCTGGACATAGCCACCCTTACAGGGAATCTTATAACCTAAAAAGGTCTCAAGTTCCTCAAAACGTTGCATTTCACTAGGCATTACAAGCGTAATAGCCACACCACTTTGGCCGGCTCTCCCGGTTCTTCCGATTCTGTGGATATAGTTTTCAGGCTCAAAAGGTACTCCGTAATTAATGACATGGGTAATCCCCACCACATGAAGGCCTCTGGCTGCAAGATCAGTAGCAATCATCATCCGATACTGCCCTTTTTTAAACTCTTTAAGCACTTCGTTTCGCTGCTTTTGATCCATTCCTCCATGAATCGCACAGGTATCCCGATCCCATTTTTTTAAGATTTCATAAACAGAATCGACCTGTTCTTTCGTATTGCAAAAAATCAGGCATTTTTCTGGCTTTTCATGACGGATAATCTTTTTGATGAAATCAACTTTCTTTAACCCTTCAACAGCATAGTATAGCTGTTCAATAGAATCAGCCGCCAGATCTTCTGCGGCAATCTCTATCTTCTCCGGTTCTTTCATGTATTTCTGACTAAGCTCATAAACCTCTTCCGGCATGGTTGCGGAGAAAAGAAGAGTCACTCTGTCTTCCGGCATTTTTGAAAGAGCATATTCCAGATGCTCTAAAAAGCCCATCAAGAGCATCTCATCCGCCTCATCAATCACAAGATAATTAAGATCCTTAAGCTTTATATTTTTATTCTGTAAATGATCCACCAAGCGACCCGGTGTAGATACCACAATATGCGGTGCCTTTTTTAATTCTTTTCGCTGTAACTCCATCGGCTGATTCCCATACAGAGCAATACTTGTCACACCTTTGTAATGACCGATATCATTAATATCCTGTTGAACCTGTGCGGCAAGTTCACGGGTTGGCGTTACAATAACTGCCTGAACGGCCTCTAACTCCGTATCAATTTTTTCACAGACAGGAATCGCAAAAGCAGCGGTCTTGCCACTTCCTGTCTGAGAGCGGACAATCAGATCCTTACCGGCCAATATTTTAGGTATCGTCTGCGCCTGAACCTCAAGGGGATTCTTAAACCCCAACTCACTAATCGCTCTTTTAATCTGTTGGTCTAAAGGAAAATCTTTAAACCTGGTTACATCTTTTTTCTCGTCCATTTCCATCCTCTTTCTATAAAAAAATGCCGACACAATCTATAATGTCAGCACGTCAATTTATTTTGTTTGCTATCCCTAACATTCTCGAACATTACCAGTCTCTATTATCTTTCAGTCTTTTAGTATAAGACTTACCTTTTAAGAAACATCTTGAAAGAATTGTTTAAAAGTCTCATCTTCAAATAGCTGATGATACTCAATCCCTGTCATATAACAATACCAACGGCAAAAATCAGTAAAAGGGATGGGGTCCACGTCTGCCTCTTCACCTTGCAGGTAAAGATCATATCTTTCTTTCAGACTCAAAACAACACCTCCATTGTGTCATTGAGATTGCTCAATACGAGAACCATCATACCTTTTCTCATCACAAAAGTCCACTGTTATTCTAAATTTCCGAAAAATAAGAAAAAGAGATCCTGGCAGAATGGATACGCCTGCCAAAGATCTCTTTACCTAGTCACGCAATGGTTGGTTCTGTATATTCGCTTATCTTCTTCCGTTACCTCTTCCGTTATTCCCGCTATTGCCTCTGTTTCCGGCTGCCGGATTTCCATTGTTGCCATTCCCGTTATTTCCGGCCGGAGTGCTTTTAATCACTGATGCCGGAGCATTTCCGTTACCAATTTTTACATTCCCATCCTCGTCGACACCAAATTTCTGCGTCATACGTTCTTTCTTAATTTCCATATTTATTTCCTTCGGAGATCTTTCAGCCCATTCTTCCAGATTAACATCTTCTTCTCCACAATATTCCTGCAATCTCTCTAAAAGACGCATTTTACCAGGTGTAATCCCAAGCTCCTCAGCTTGTTCAAAACGAAGCGCATTCGGGTTACTGCCTTCAGCTTCTTCTTTTTCATCAAGAATCTCAGTTAGTTCCTCTTCTAACTTCACCAATTCTTCTTGTAGTTCTT
>SKKY01000109.1 GCA_007123515.1 Clostridia bacterium | reverse complement strand
TTTTTATATCCTTTACCTGATGACGGCTCCACCAATTAGTATGTCGCCATCATAAAACACAACCGACTGCCCCGGAGTGACAGCTCGCTGAGGCTCTTTAAAATTTACTATGATCGTTTGATCAGGATTTACTTTTATATATCCTTTAGATGTATAATTCGAATATCTGATTTTTATGTCATATTCGTATTCTTCGTCGAAGGAATCCAGATGAAGAAGATTGTATTTTTCGGCTGTTAATGTGTCTGTAAAAAGATCATTTTGCTCTCCAATATAGAGCACATTTTCTTTTTGATTAAATCCTGTTACATACGCCGGATAATCAAGACTGAGACCAATCCCCTTTCTCTGTCCAATCGTATAAAAAGGCAATCCTGTGTGTTCTCCAACGAAATTACCTTGCTGATCAATAATGGGTCCTTTCTGAAAGACTTGATCTCCATAGTATTCTTTTAAATATGATTTATAGTCATTATCTGATATAAAACAAATTTCCTGGCTTTCACTTTTCTTAGCCACATGCAATCCGGCTTCATCAGCCATTTCTTTTACTTTATCTTTTTTATAATCACCTAAGGGAAACTTTACTTTTTGCAAAACTTCCTGTGTCAGATTGTATAAAAAATAAGTCTGGTCTTTTCTTTCATCTTCTGCTTTTTTTAAAAGATATTTTCCCGATTGAGTGTCTTTTTCTACTTTTACATAATGGCCGGTGGCAATGGTGTCGATACCGAGCTCTTTAACCAAATCAAAAAAAAGTTTGAATTTTATTTCTTTGTTACAAACAACACATGGATTTGGTGTAACTCCTGCCAGATATGATTCTGTAAAATACGCAATGACCTTTTCTTTAAACTTATCTCGAATATCATAACGATTAAAATCAATTCCAATCTGATCCGCTACCTTTTTTGCATCTCCGGCGGCTTTTTCTGCATGGATATCATCAATCATTTGCAGGTATACGCCCGTTACTTCATATCCTTGTTTTTTTAATAAATAGGCTGTGACAGAGCTGTCTACGCCTCCACTCATTCCTACTGCTATTTTATTCATTATCTTCACCTTTTATATAAAATTTTTCCTGTTTTAACTGATCAGGAAGATATTGTTGTTCTACCCAGTTCCCTTTAAAATTATGGGGATATTGGTAACCGATCCCATGACCAAGCTTAGCGGACCCTTTATAATGTGCATCTTTTAAGTGATCGGGTACGGGATGAATACTTCCAGAGCGAATTTTTGAAAGTGTATAATCAATACTTCTATAAGCATCGTTATTTTTCTTTGCTTTTGCGCAATATAAAACAACATGCGATAAAGTAATCCGGGCTTCAGGTAGGCCGAGTCTTTCTACGGCCTGATAAGCAGCAAGTGTAAGCAAAAGCGCCTGACCATCGGCAAGACCAATATCTTCAGATGCAAAAATAAGCAACCTGCGTGCAATAAACAAAGGATCTTCTCCGGCTTCCAGCATTAATGCCAGATAGTATAAAGAGGCATCCGGATCAGAACCCCGGATGCTTTTTATAAAAGCAGAAATCACATCATAGTGTTGGTCCCCGGATTTATCGTAGCTAATCGCCGGCCTTTGTACAGACTCCTCAGCAACAGCCAAATTAATATGTCTGATTCCCTTTTTATCCGGGAGCGTTGACAACACGGCAATCTCAAGTGCATTTAAGGCTTTACGGGCATCACCGCCGGAATAGTTAATCATATGCATCAAAGCATCTTGATCTGCCGATATATCAAGTAGCCCTAGACCTTCTTCATTATTAGTCATGGCTTCATGTAAAATCGCCATTATGTCTTCATCCGATAGTTTTTTTATCTGAAATACATGCATCCTTGAAAGCAAAGCACCGTTAACAGAAAAAAATGGATTTTCTGTGGTGGCTCCGATTAAAATAAGCAAACCACTTTCAACCGAAGGTAACAGTGCATCTTGCTGAGATTTATTGAACCTGTGAATCTCATCTATAAAAAGAATCGTTTTTTGTGAATAGTACTTCTGGTTATCATTGGCTTTAGCAATAATATTTTTAATATCAGATATCCCGCTAACCACGGCATTGTTTTTATTAAAATCCGCTTTTGCTGTATTAGAAAGAGCCATTGCGATGGTTGTTTTCCCGGTACCGGAAGGCCCGTAAAAAAGCATGGAGGTTAAGCGATCGGCATCAAGTAAGCGGTTTATAATCTTACTTTGCCCAATAATATGAGACTGCCCCCGGATGTCTTCGATAGTTTTGGGTCTGATGCGGTCTGCCAGAGGCGAATCTTTTTTAAGGTCATTACCATAGTCAAATAAATCCAATTGTTTTCTCCTTACTTAAATGACTAAACCACCATTAGGGCTTATCACTTGTCCGGTAATAAAGTCTGCTTCATCAGAAGAAAGATAGAGCGCTAGTGAAGCAATATCTTTCGGTTTTCCAAGCCTGAGCAATGGGGTTCCATCTCTTAAAGAACAGCGGTCAATCTCACTTAAACCGCCAAGCATATCTGTCTCAATCACACCTGGAGAGATACAGTTTACCTGAATATTTGATGGACCAAGTTCCTTGGCTAAGGCTTTTGTAAAGCCAATAATTCCGGCTTTTGCTGTAGAATAGTGAACTTCACAGGATGCGCCAACCATCCCCCAGATAGAGGCGATATTAATAATTTTCCCCTGTTTTTTGGCAATCATCTCGGGAACAATCGCTTTGCAGCAATTAAACATACCCTTTAAATGTACGTTTATCATAAGATCCCAGTCTTCTTCTGAAATTTCTGTAAAAAGTTTAAACTGGCTGATTCCGGCATTATTGACTAAGATATCGATGCCACCAAATTTGTTCTTGGCAAAAGAAAAAATTTTCTCTATGTCGTCTTTATCCGTAATGTCTCCCTGAACAGCAAAAGCTTTAAAGCCGGACTTTGTAAGACTTTGTTCAAGTTCCTTTGCTTCAGTTTCCGACTGGTAATAATTAAAAATAACCTGATATCCTTTTATAGCGAATTCCTCAGCGATAGAACGTCCGATTCCTTTAGCTCCGCCGGTTATTAATACTGTTTTATTCAATCGATCATCTCCGTTACTTCACATATAAGAATTTTACCATTTAATTTGCGAATCATAAAGTTATAATCAGCAAAGTTACACATAAAAAAACAGCCTGGTAATTTCAGGCTGTTTTTCTCTGGTTTTTTTTCACTTTATAGTCCCTGTTCAACAAACTTTATCAATTCTTCTTTTGGCATAAATCCTACCGTTCTGGCTATTTCTTCACCATCTTTAAAGAGAATCATGGTTGGAATGCTCATTACCCCATATTTTTGTGCAAATTGCTGATTGTCATCAACATTTACTTTACCTACATTAACTTTTCCAGCCATATCGTCGGCTACAGCTTCCACAACTGGACCTACCATTTTACAAGGTCCACACCATGGAGCCCAAAAGTCAACCAATACAGGAACCTCTGCTTTTAAAACATCCGTTTCAAAATTTGCGTCTGTAAATTCTTTTAACATTATCTTCCTCCTATTTTATAAAATTTGATAAAATCTTCATCAATTCTTCTACACTCTCTTCTTCTTCATAACCGGCATTAGTTTTTTTTAAACATTGATGAGCATGCTTTTCAAAGACTAAAGTACCTACCTTGTTTACTGCGGATTTTATTGCAGCCACCTGGATTAGGATATCGGAACAAGGCGCTCCATTTTCTATCATTTTCTGAACGCCTCTTACCTGTCCTTCAATTTTTTTAAGCCGGTTAACAACTTTTGTTTTTTCATTAGCCATTTGCTTTTCGTTCATTTTCTATACCCCCATACGGTATATCCTTATCTTATGATATTTTTTACTTTTTGTCAATCAGAAATAATATCATTAATTGCTTTCTCCGCTAATTTAAGCCCACCCTGAGCCGGAACAAAAGAAATGGAACCAATATTTCTATCATGAACCGTGATATCTGGCTGATCAGGAGAAAACAAAAGATTCACTCCTTTATATATGCCATGATCTTTGAGTTTTTTTCGTAATTTTCTAGCCAGCGGACAACCATGAGTTTTACTTATATCATCAATTATATAATTTTTAAAAAAAGTCCTGTTTCCTGTTCCGCTGCTTGAGATCACTTTTATATTATTTTTGACACAATAAGAAATAATAGAAAACTTTCCCAGCACATCATCAATGGCATCTATTACATAGGTTGTATCAGGATCAATAAACGTTTCAGCGTTGTTCTCCGTTACTCTTTCATGATA
>SKKY01000030.1 GCA_007123515.1 Clostridia bacterium | reverse complement strand
TCCGAGCTCTTTACGGACGTCCAGCTGAATTTTTCTGGCGATCTCTTCTGCACTTCCAAACAGATTACGCGTGGAGGATACATCAAGAAAGGCTTCATCGATGCTGTAGATCCATAAATCTTCATCCGCTACATACCTTCTGAAGATCTCACATATTTCTAAGTTCTTTTCCAGGTACAGTCCCATAGAAGGCTCGGTTAGAATGATTCTTTTATCATTGGGAATTTCAAATTTTCTTGAACCGGTTTTTATCCCGAATTCTTTTTTTACCCGTGGTGAAGAGGCCAGCACCACAGCACCCGGACGGCTCAGATCAGAAACAACAATAACATAAGCCTCAAGCGGATGCAGATTTCTGCGAACCGCTTCTACAGAGGCAAAAAAGGAAGTGACATCAACACATAAAAGATCTCTGCGTGGTAATTTTTCGTAGTCAATTTGCATAAACAGTCCTTCTCTCATCAGTCTATAATTACATTGTAACATCGAACAAATATTCGATCAAATATTTTTGAAAACACTGTTTTTCCCCAAAGTAAATATGATAAAATGAGCAGGATAATATAGTGGGGGGTGCGTTGTTTGTTTATCAGTAAAAAACATCATGTTTTTGCAATGGATAAAAATAATGAGCCGGCAGCAAAAGCAATTGTACCAAGTCGTTTAACATTTGAGACACTTGATTGTTTTAGTGAACAAATCAGCTGTATGGAGGATAAGGTTCCGAATCTTGATTTTGATCAGATTAATCCAGCTACCGGACCGGTTTATCTTGAAGGAATAAAAGCCGGTGATACAATTGCCATTAATATCTGTGATATCAGGCCGAAATCTCCGGGGAAAATGGTAGCGGCTCCGGATCTTGGTGCACTTGGCAAATATGTAACGGAAGCTGAAACGCTACTTGTTCCGATTGAAAATGGACAATTTACGTTTAAAGATCTGACGTTACCAATTAACCCGATGATCGGTGTGATTGGCATTGCTCCTTCCGGCGAACCGATTCCTTGTGGTACCCCGGATCGTCACGGAGGAAATATGGATACAAAATTGATTAAGGCCGGAACCACATTGTATCTGACTGTACAGGTAGATGGAGCTCTTTTAGCCATCGGGGATCTGCATGCTGCGATGGGCGATGGAGAAATTATGATTTCCGGTGTTGAGGTCTCCGGAGAAGTGGATATGACGGTAAGCAAGGCTGAAGGGCTACAGTGCGATCATCCGATCATTAAGACCGATCAGCAGATAGCCATTATTGTTTCTGCAGAGACAATAGATGAGGCCATAGAAACCGCATGTTATGAAATGGCGTTGTTTTTAGAGAGGAATACAGATCTTAGCTTTACAGAATCAGGGATGCTGATGAGCGCCTGTGGTGATGCAGAAATTTCTCAAATTGTTGATCCGCTAAAAACAGCAAGATTTTCTATGCCGATTGATGTATTAAGGAAACTAGGCGTTTCACTAGCCTTTTGATGATCAAAAAAACATCAATAGAATGGGTTGGCTTAACGTTTGATGTGTAGTATCATAGCACCTGAACGGTTTTAATGTTGTTTAGATGAGAAAAGATAAGGAGAGATGAGACATGGAAGAGAGAAAAGGGTATTTTGGTCAGTTTGGTGGGTCATTTGTTCCGGAGCCATTGGTTGCGGTATTAGCTGAGGTGGAAGAATATTTTTATAAGTTTATTGATGACCCTCAGTTTCAAAAAGAGCTTCATGAATATTACAAGCAATATGTGGGGCGCGAAAATCCTTTATATTACGCTAAAAATTTATCAGAAAAGGCCGGCGGGGCCAAGATCTATTTAAAAAGAGAAGATTTAAACCATACAGGATCGCATAAGATTAATAATGCGATTGGTCAGGTTCTTTTGGCTAAGAAGATGAACAAAAAAAGAGTGATTGCAGAAACCGGAGCCGGGCAGCATGGAGTGGCCACAGCGACTGTTTGTGCGCTTATGGGTTTGGATTGCACGATCTACATGGGAGAAATCGATACAAAGAGACAGGAACTAAATGTCTTTAGAATGGAAATGCTGGGTGCTAAGGTAGTGCCTGTTTCTGATGGAACAGCAACCTTAAAAGATGCGGTTGATGCAGCTCTTTTAGATTTCGTGGAAAATGCTGAGAATACGTACTATCTTTTAGGGTCTGCAGTGGGACCGCATCCATATCCAACGATGGTTCGGGAGTTCCAAAGCATTATTGGAAAAGAAGCTAAAAAACAAATTCTGGAAGCTGAGGGAAGATTGCCGGATTACCTGGTAGCCTGTGTTGGTGGCGGAAGTAATGCGATCGGATTATTCCATGATTTTTACAATGATAAAAATGTTCAAATTATCGGAGTTGAGCCCGCAGGAAAGGGTCTTGATACCAATGAACATGCCGCAACCATGACATTAGGTTCTATTGGTGTGATCCACGGTTTCAAATGTTTCACCCTGCAAGATGAAAAAGGAGAGCCTCTTCCGGTTCACTCCATTGCTGCCGGACTTGATTATCCAGGAGTTGGACCAGAACATAGTTTCTATAAAGAAAGCGGAAGAGCTACGTATGTTTCTGTGACTGATGATCAGGCTTTAGAAGCCTTTTTCCTGCTTTCGAAAATGGAAGGAATTACTCCTGCTATTGAAAGTGCGCATGCAATTTCACATGCAGTAGCGCTTGCGGCGAGTCTTGATCAGGATAAGATTATTATTGTTAATTTATCCGGTCGCGGTGATAAAGATGTGGCACAGGTAAAAGAAATGATCGAACAAAAAAAGTACCAGTCATAAGATTAAAATTAATTCAAGTAATACATCTATACAGCGATTTGCTATATGGATGTATTTTTTTGCAAAGAAACGGGACTTTTAAACTTTTTTTATTGTAATTGGATTGGCAATATATTACCATAAACTACACAAGGGTTATGCGGATTTATTCTAAAACAGAAAATTAAAGAAGAACAGGGTAATGGTATGCGAAAAATAAGTATCAGACTAATAATTATTCTACTATTAATAGCAATTCTCCCTCTTGGAGCGACCGCTGATGAACACAAAACTCTCATTGTCGGTGATGATTCTTTTTATCCTCCGTATGCGTTTCTTGGTGAAAAGGGTGAACCTTCCGGTTTTAACATCGAGCTGACTCAAGCGTTAGGAAGGGTATTAGGCTATGAGGTAGAGTTTCGCCTTGATCAGTGGCACAAAGTCAGGCAAGCTCTTGAAAACGAAGAAATTGATCTGATTTCCGGGATGTTTTATTCACCTGATCGTGAAGATCTATATAGCTTTTCTCTTAGACATACGCTAAGCATTGGTGATATTTTTACCCGAGACGGATTTCTCGTTCGTAATCTAGAGGAGTTGCAGGGAGAAACTGTGATCGTTCAACGGGGTGATATTACTGCAGAATATCTCGAAACGCTGGATTTAGATATCCGCCTGATAGAAGTGGCTTCTCCAAAAGAAGCCTTGCAACTTGTTGATGATGGATCATACGATTATGCAGGTGTGCTGCAGATTATCGGTCATTACATAATCCAGCAAGAAAATCTAACCATATTCATTCGCAAAATCTTACGATTAATCCAAGTGACTATGGATTTGCAGTTAAAAAAGGAAACGAGGATCTGTTATTAGAAATCAACAGCGGTCTTCAGATTCTTAAGCTATCCGGAGAATATGATGAAATCTATGATCGCTGGATTGGTATTTATGAGGAAGTTCATATTTCTGATGTACTGTATCAATACCGATTGATTCCATTTATCTTTTTTTCCATTCTTATCTTTTTTGTTTTTAGCAGCTATTATCATAAAAAATTGGTTGAACAAAAAACAGCCGAACTCGAGGAAAATAATAAGCTGCTTTTAGCTAATTCTGAAGAATTAGAAGCTAATTTAGAAGAATTATCCGCGACTGAAGAAGAACTGCGGGAGCAGTATGATACATTGCTACAACAAGATCAGGCATTAGTTGAGAGTGAAGAGCGCTTTAAAAGGATCATTCGTGCGTTCCCTGATTTAGTCTTTGTTTTTAACAAGGAAGGCGTTATTAAAGATGTTCAGGTACAGGATGAAGAGAGTCTGCTAATTCCTAAAGAAAACTTTTTAAACAAGAATCTAAAAGAAATCATGCCTTTGGATATAGCCGAATCCACAATAGAAACAATACAAAGAGCCATTGTCAGTTGTGATGTTGAATATTTTGAATATGAGCTGCCTGACAAAGAAGGGTTCTATCAGAATTATGAAATTCGCTTTGTAAAATCTA
>SKKY01000168.1 GCA_007123515.1 Clostridia bacterium | reverse complement strand
TTCTGCTGAAACTGTAAGAGCAATTTGCTTTTCATAAACCTTTTCTCTGATCAAGTTGCTATTGCCATCATGTTTTAGCCCATCATCGAATAATTCAACTAAATAAGCCTTGTCATTTTCAAAAATTTCAACAATTTTTGCACGGCCATTCTGTTTAATTGTGATTCTTGAGGGATTTTCCAATAAAAATTGTTTTGGAATGATGTACTCGTCCGTATACTCATTAACAATGATTTCTATATTCACACCTGTATCGGTTGTTAACACTTTCTCATCTGTAAGGTCAATCCTTACCCGCACAGTTCCTCGTGTACGATCAATCTTAGGTGAGACATCTCTTACTCTTCCTTCTATGATCTGATTGCTATTAATAAGCTGAACAAACACTTGCTGACCGGCCATAACTTTTTGATAATCCCTTTCATCAATATCAGCAATAATAAAGGATTCTTCTTCAGCATATACAACTGCAGTCTGACCAGCCGTGACATTACTAAATAGATTATCTGATATTTCAAGAACAATTCCATCAAAAGGAGCATAAAGGATTTTTTTGTCTTTCTCTAATTCGGCTCGTTCTACTGTATTCCTGGCATTCTCTACAGCAATCTGCGCCCTTTCTCTTGCCATTCCGCCAGGAAGCAAACCCTGATACTCAAGCCGGGCCATGACCTCCTGAGATGAGATCTCTGCAAGCCGTAATTCAATATCTTCTATAGCAGTTCCCGAGACGCCTCCGATCTCAAAAAGAGCAAGGTTCCTTTCTAATAAGAGGCTTACATTTTCTTTACTGGCCTTAACCGCGTCATATTGTGCTTTTGCAATTTCTAATCTTCTGTTGATATCAGCAAAATCACTTTCGGCAGAACGCAATTGCAGTTTAGCATTTTGTAAAGAATTTTTTTCTTCACTGTGTTCAAGGCTAAGTATTTTTTGATCTTTTAAATAAGACTGACCTTCAACAGCCACTATATCATTAATGGTTCCACTTTTTTGATAGGTCATATTAATTCTGTTTCCGGCTTCAACACGACCTGATGCTGCGATGGTCTCAGTGACATCTGTTTTCTCCAACATTCTCTTTTCCGGCTCAGCTCCCATTGAACTAATTAGAAAAATTACAAGCAGAACAGCCGCCATAACCCCTATGATTATGTATTTCTTTTTATTCAATCAAATCACCTCTTTTGTAATGATACCCATTTTTTAATAAATAAAAAAGATCATCAGACAAATTAGTCTGATGATCTTTATGGTGGGCGATGACGGGATCGAACCGCCGACATCTTGCTTGTAAGGCAAGCGCTCTCCCGGCTGAGCTAATCGCCCTTATATATGGTGACGCGTACGGGATTCGAACCCGTGAATGCCAGCGTGAAAGGCTGGTGAGTTAAGCCGCTTCTCCAACGCGCCACTAAAATAACTTCCTTATGGTTGCTTTTTGCCTGCTCAATTGGTGGGCCCACCTGGGATCGAACCAGGGACCACCCGGTTATGAGCCGGGGGCTCTACCGCTGAGCTATAGGCCCAATAACCTAGCAACATTAGTTATTATATATCCCCTATGATTCCCTGTCAAGAATAAAAAAGATTTTTTAGTCCAAATAATCTTTTAATTTTTTACTTCTTGAAGGATGTCTTAATTTTCTTAAAGCTTTTGCTTCTATCTGTCTGATTCTTTCTCTGGTAACGCCAAATTGCTTGCCCACTTCTTCAAGCGTTCTGGCTTTACCATCATCCAGGCCAAAACGTAATCTAAGCACTTTTTTCTCGCGATCGGTAAGTGATTCTAGCACTTCCTCAAGTTGTTCTTTTAAAAGAATGTATGAAGCACTGTCAGCAGGTGCTAACGCATCTTCATCCTCTATAAAATCACCAAGATGACTGTCTTCCTCTTCACCAATCGGAGTTTCTAATGAGACTGGTTCCTGAGCGATTTTCATAATCTCTCTGACACGTTCTTCTGTTATATCCATTTCTTTTGCAATTTCTTCCGGGAATGGCTCCCGTCCTAATTTCTGAAGCAATTGTCTTTGAATACGTACTAGTTTATTAATAGTCTCCACCATATGCACCGGAATTCTTATGGTTCTGGCCTGGTCGGCAATGGCTCTGGTAATTGCCTGCTTGATCCACCAAGTAGCATAGGTACTGAATTTAAAACCTTTGGTATAATCAAATTTTTCTACAGCTTTAATCAGACCGAGGTTTCCTTCCTGAATCAGATCCAGAAATGACATACCTCTGCCTACATAACGCTTGGCAATGCTTACAACCAGCCTCAGGTTAGCTTCACAAAGCTTTCTTTTAGCTTCTTCATCGCCCTGCTCCATTCTGATAGCAAGCTCCACTTCTTCGGCCCCTGTTAAAAGGTCGACTCGGCCAATTTCTTTTAAATACATTCTGACAGGATCGTCAATAGATACCCCTTCAGGAATAGATAAATCGATGACTTCTTCCTCAGAATCTTTCTCCGAATCGATAATTTCTATTTCATTTTCTGCAAACAATTCATATATTTCTTCAATTTGTTCAGGGCTTAATTCAATTTTTTCAAATTTATCCTCAAATTCTTTTTTAGTAATGGATTTTTCCTTCTTCGCTTTTTCGAACAGTTCCGTAAAACCTTTAATTGATTGTAATTCTTCTTTCAATTAAAAAGCCCCCTTCTATTACGATCTTTATTTTTTATTATTATCTCTATTTCTCCCAGAACAGCCTTCATTTGCTCCATGTCGCCGCTCTTTTCCGCCAAAGCCAATTGTTTATGTTTTTCCTGAAAGTCTTTTTCCAATTTTTTAGCACATAATTTATTAAGGATTTCTTCAAAGGCTTTGTCTTGGTCTTCAAATTCCATATCCTGCAGCATTATGCAAGAGACTATTTTTTCATTCAATTCGCTCCGATTTTTTATTATATCACTATTACTATGATTAGCAACAGATAAATAAATTTCCTGAAGTTCTTTGTCAAAAAGTTGACATCCGCCTCTTTTTTCGATATCTGGCAATAACTCTGGATTTTCACATAATTGCTGCAAGATAAAAGCCTGGTCCTTGTTAATCTGGTAAGGCTGGGCCGTCTTCTGATTATCATTTTTTCTGTCTGTTATCTTGAATTTATTTTCTTTTTTATTATATAAAAGACGCAATTCTGATCGCAGCAAATCTTCTTTAAGCCCAAGACGGGTTGACACTTTCATTATTATATCATCTCTGATAATAGTACTCTGTATTTTAAAAATATCCTGAGCCAATTGCTCAATAATCTTATTTTTTTCGGAAAGATCAGAAATATCATCATTCATTAAAAATTCCAGTTTGAAAATTACCGGATCCTGCGCGAATTCTAATAATTCTTCAAATTTTTCATTTCCCTCTTTTAAAAGAAAATCGTCCGGATCATAACCGGATGGAAACTGAACCGCTTTAGTTTTTATTCCGAGATCTCTCATAACTTCCATCGCCCGAATCGCCGCATTTCGTCCGGCTTCGTCACCATCATAAGCGATATGGTTATTAATACTGTAACGCAACAGCATTTTACCCTGACTTTCAGTAAAGGCCGTACCCAGTGAGGCTACTGCCTCTGTTACACCAAATTGATGACAAAGCAAAACGTCCATATAGCCTTCTGCTAATATAGAACGGTCCTTCTTTCTGATTTCATGTTTAGCAAGATGCATGCCATATAAATGCCGTCCTTTGTTATATACCGGTGTATCCGGTGAATTCAGATATTTCGGCTCGCCTTTATCAGTTATTCTTCCGCCAAAAGCAACCACTCGGCTATTACTATCGTAAATCGGAAAAATCAGTCTGCCTCTGAACTTATCAAAAGTACGAGAACCATCCTGGTTTTGGCTTAGCAAACCAAGAGCCAACATTTCTTTCTCAGTTACCTTTTTCCCTTTTAGAAATTCTTTTAATGTTTGCCAGTCATCCAAAGCATATCCGAGCCCAAATTTTTTTATCGTTTCATCTGTCAGCTGCCTCTGATAGAGATAGTCAATCGCTTTTTTCCCTTCTATGGAATTCCATAGGTTATGCTCAAAAAACTCCGCCGTTACTTTATTGATAGCTATATATCTTTCATACAGCTTCTTCTTTTTTTGTTCCTCAGGTGATAATTCGTATTCCTCAATGATCACTCCACTTTTTTCAGCTAGTTCTTTAATGGATTCCGGAAAGCTCTTCCTTTCAATCTCCATATAGAATTTAAGCGCGTTGCCTCCTGCTCCACATCCAAAACAATGAAACATCTGCTTTTGC
>SKKY01000121.1 GCA_007123515.1 Clostridia bacterium | reverse complement strand
CAACGTGCGCGGTATTAATCGTAATACCTCTTTCTTTTTCTTCCGGTGCCTTATCGATTTCATCGAATTTTGCAGCACTTGCGAAACCCTTTTGCGATAATACTGCCGTAATTGCAGCCGTTGACGTTGTTTTACCATGGTCAACGTGTCCTATTGTTCCAATGTTTACGTGCGGTTTGTTTCTTTCAAATTTAGCCTTAGCCATTTCGAATTTCCTCCCTTAATTAACAATGTAATTTATTTGCCCATTCTTTTTGCAGAAATTTCTTCAGCAATATTTCTTGGCACTTCTTTATAATGATCAAACTGCATCGTGTACGTTCCGCGACCCTGTGTCTTAGAGCGCAGGTCTGTCGCATATCCGAACATTTCTGAAAGAGGAACAAATCCTCTGACTACCTGTGCATTTCCTCTTGGCTCCATACCTTCGATATTTCCTCTTCTTGAGTTAATATCTCCCATTACGTCACCCATGTTGTCTTCTGGTATAACAACTTCTACTTTCATGTATGGTTCTAACAGTACAGGTTTCGCTTTTTTAGCTGCTTCTTTAAACGCCATTGATCCCGCGACCTTAAAGGCCATCTCTGAGGAGTCAACATCATGGTAGGATCCGTCGATCAGCGTCGCCTTCATATCAACCATTTTGTAACCGGCAACAACACCTGTATCCATTGCCTCTTTGATACCTGATTCGATTGGATTGATGTATTCTCTTGGAACCACACCACCAACGATTTTACTTTCAAATACAAAACCAGTACCGCTTGTAATCGGCTCAAGTTCGATAACTGCATGACCGTACTGACCTCTACCACCTGATTGTCTGACAAACTTTCCTTCTGCTTTAACTTTTTCAGTGATGGTCTCTTTATAGGAAACCTGAGGTCTGCCGACTTTTGCATCAACCTTAAACTCTCTTAACATACGATCAACAATAATCTCAAGGTGAAGCTCACCCATACCAGCGATTAATGTCTGGCCTGTTTCTTCATCACTATATGTTTTAAATGTCGGATCTTCTTCTGCTAACTTTGATAATGCAATACCCATTTTTTCCTGATCGGCTTTCGTTGCAGGTTCAATCGCTACGCTGATAACCGGCTCAGGGAATATCATAGACTCAAGAATGATCTGTTTGTTCTCATCACACAATGTGTCACCCGTTGTTGTATCTTTTAATCCAACAGCTGCGGCAATCTCACCGGCATGAACTTCTGATATCTCTTCTCTGCTATTAGCATGCATCTGAAGAATTCTTCCGATACGCTCTCTTTTTCCTTTTGTTGAGTTATATACATATGATCCTGATTTCAATACGCCTGAGTAGACTCTGAAATAGGAAAGTCTGCCTACATATGGATCTGTCATAATTTTAAAGGCTAACGCAGCAAACGGCTCGTTATCTGATGATTTTCTCTCGTCTTCTTCTTCTGAGTCCGGAGAAATTCCACCAATCGCGGCAACATCTGTCGGCGCCGGCATGTAAGCAATAACTGCATCAAGCAATCCCTGCACACCTTTGTTTTTAAAAGCAGATCCCGCGCAAACAGGAATGATCTTTACAGCGACCGTTGCTTTTCTGATCGCAATGGCAATTTCCTCGGTTGTAAGTTCTTCACCTTCCAGATACTTAAGCATCAACTCTTCATCTGTTTCAGCCACAGCTTCTAGTAGTTTTTCTCTGTATTCTTCAACCACATCAGCAAGATCTGCAGGAATATCTCTTTCTTCTGTATTCCCTTTTTCATCGATGTAGTAGAACGCTTTGTTCTGAACAAGGTCGATTAGACCATCAAAATAATCTTCGGCACCAATCGGAATCTGTATCGGAACAGGATTTGCACCAAGTCTGTTTTTGATCTGACCTACAACATTGAAAAAATCAGAACCTACGCGATCCATTTTGTTGATAAACGCAAGTCTAGGTACTTGGTATTTATCAGCCTGACGCCATACAGTCTCTGACTGAGGCTCAACACCGCCAACGGCACAAAATACGGCTACTGCTCCATCAAGAACTCTTAATGAACGCTCCACCTCGACTGTGAAGTCAACGTGTCCTGGTGTGTCAATAATGTTGATTCTATGTCCTTCCCATTCACAGGTTGTCGCTGCCGACGTGATTGTAATACCTCTTTCCTGCTCCTGAACCATCCAGTCCATCGTAGCAGCACCATCATGTACTTCACCCATTTTATGGGATCTGCCTGTATAAAAAAGTATTCTTTCAGTTGTCGTAGTTTTTCCTGCGTCGATATGGGCCATGATCCCAATGTTTCTGGTTTTTTCAATTGGAAAATCTCTTGCCACTTTTCTATCTCTCCTTCAGGATAATATTTACCACTTGTAATGAGCAAAGGCTTTGTTAGCTTCTGCCATTTTATGAGTATCTTCTTTCTTCTTGTATGAACCGCCTGCACCATTTGATGCATCGACTAATTCGCCCGCAAGTCTTTGTACTAAAGTTTTTTCGCCTCTTTTGTTTGTAAATAATGCTAACCAGCGAACTCCTAATGTTTGTCTGCGTTCTGGTCTTACTTCAACCGGTACTTGATAATTTGCCCCACCTACACGACGTGCCTTTACTTCCAATACTGGCATTACATTGTTAAGAGCCGCTTCAAAAACCTCAATTGGTTCCTGGCCTGTTCTCTCTTTAATCAATTCAAATGCGTCATATACCGCTTTTTCAGCAATGCTCTTCTTACCGTCAACCATAAGCTGATTAATAAGTTTCGTCACTCTTTTGTTTTGGTATATCGGATCTGGCAATACGTCTCTCTTAGGGACAGGTCCTTTTCTTGGCATTTCCCCTTACCCCCTAATTATTTTTTTTGTTTTGGCTTCTTTGTTCCATATTTAGAACGGCTTTGATTTCTATCTTGTACTCCTGCTGCATCGAGTGAACCACGTACTAAGTGATAACGCACACCCGGCAAATCTTTAACACGTCCACCTCTTACAAGAACAACACTATGTTCTTGAAGATTGTGACCAATACCTGGAATATATGTTGTAACCTCAATACCGTTTGTTAATCTCACTCTTGCTACTTTACGCAATGCTGAGTTCGGTTTCTTCGGCGTTGTTGTATACACTCTGGTACAAACACCTCTTTTTTGAGGATTGTTTTTTAACGCTGGTGCCGTTGACTTCTTCACCATTTTCTTTCTGCCTTTACGTACTAACTGACTCATTGTTGGCATCGATCGCACCTCCTTCCCAATTTCGGTTTATAATTCTTTCAATAATGCTGCTGTTGCTGCTCCCACTTCAATCCCAAAAGCTTTTCCAAGCTCCTTCATCGTAGGAACAAAGACAATCTGAACATTACTATCTTTAGCTGCTTTTTGGATATCACTAACAATTCTCTCTTCAGCATCTCTGGCAATATAGACTGCCTTTACTTCATTGTTCTTCAACGATCGCAGAGTTTGCTTTGTACCAATAACCTTGTGTTCTATATGATCTGACATCAAAAGCTCACTCTCTTTCTTTCTTTAGTTCCTTGCACACACTAGGGTATTTTATCACTCGATTTTTAGAGTGTCAAGGACTTGTTAGCCCCTGACTACTCATCATCGATGATTGATTCTTCTTCTATGATCACTTTATCAATATGAATGTTTCGGTAATGTCCGGTTCCGGTTCCCGCAGGAATCAGTTTACCGATGATTACGTTTTCTTTCAGACCAATTAGCGGATCTTCTTTGCCTTTAATTGCCGCATCTGTCAGGACTCTCGTTGTCTCCTGGAAGCTCGCGGCCGAAAGGAAGGAATCGGTAGCTAAAGAGGCTTTTGTGATTCCCAGTAATACCGGACTTGCAGTTGCCGCATCCCCGCCAGACTCTACAATCTGGTCATTAGATTTATGGAATTCCAGGGCATCGACAAGACCACCCGGAAGGAACTCTGAATCATTGGAATCTTCAACTTTGACTTTACGAAGCATCTGACGGACAATAACCTCGATGTGTTTATCATTGATATCCACACCCTGCATTCTGTAAACTTTCTGTACTTCTTGCAGCAGATAATCCTGAACGCCTCTGGCTCCTTTGATGCGAAGCAGATCATGCGGATTAACAGAACCTTCGGTTAAAATGTCACCCGCAACTACATAAGTGCCTTCTTTGACTCGAAGTCTTGAAGCCGGAGGTATCGGATAAACTTCCGCCGTATTATCTTCTGTGAGAATCGTGACTTCTTTTTTACGATCTTCTTCTTTAATCCGAACGGTTCCGGATACTTCGGTGATGACCGCAAGACCTTTAGGCTTTCTTGCCTCGAATAACTCTTCAATCCATGGCAGACCCTGTGTAATATCGCCACCTGCAACACCACCGGTATGGAACGTTCTCATCGTAAGCTGTGTACCCGGCTCACCAATTGACTGAGCGGCAATGATTCCTACCGCTTCACCGATTTCTGTATCAAGTCCTGTTGCCAGGTTGATTCCGTAACATTTACGGCAGACACCGTGCTTCGACTTACAAGTCAGTGCCGTTCTGATCAGAACTTTTTCATAACCGGCCTCAATAATTTTTTCAGCGGCTTCGATGTTAATAATATTATTTTTCTCAACAATAACTTCTTTCTTTTTCGTATGGAAATCCTTAAGAGCGGTTCTGCCCTCAATTCTTTCAATTAATTCTTCAATAACTTCATTTCCGTCTTTAATCGCAAATACGTCAATGCCCTCTTCGGTACCACAATCATCATCTCTGACGATCAGATCCTGAGATACATCAACCAGCCTTCTTGTCAGGTACCCCGAGTCAGCCGTTCTTAGTGCAGTATCGGCCAGACCTTTTCTGGCTCCGTGAGTCGAGATGAAGTATTCCAGGATGGTAAGTCCTTCACGGAAGTTTGATTTAATCGGAAGTTCGATAGTTTTACCGGACGGATCGGCCATCAGACCACGCATACCGGCCAGCTGACGAATCTGCTGGATGTTACCTCTGGCTCCCGATTCAGCCATCATGTTGATGTTATTATCTAAATCAAGGCTCTTTAACAATTCTTTTGTCAGGGCTTCTGTTGTTTCTTCCCAGACCTTGATGATGCTATTGTATCTTTCTTCTTCTGTAATCGTTCCTCTTCTGAACTTTTTATCGATAGCCTCGACCCGAGCATCCGCTTCTCCAAGCATTTGCGGTTTAATTGCCGGAACTTTGATGTCATCAACACTGATCGTGATTCCGGCTTTTGTAGAGAAGGCAAAACCTTGCTCTTTAATTCCATCCATCATCTCTGCTGTGTTGCTGGCTCCGAGTTGTTCAAAAGCCCTGCTTACCAGACTGCCTAGCTCTTTCTTTCTCATCGGAGAGTTAAAGAATCCGATTTCACGCGGAACCACGCGATTAAATAGCACTCGTCCGACTGTCGTTTCAAGATATTTCCCTTTATCGATAATATGCTTTCCATCCGCATCAATAACCAGCAAATCATCTTGCAGCCTGACTCTAATTTTTGCATGGATACCAACAATATTATTATCATAAGCCAGGACTACATCCGTAAAGTCTATAAAGCTTTTGCCGTGACCTAGTTGATCATCTTTGTCTATCGTCATATAGTATGAACCTAAAATCAAATCCTGTGTTGGTGTAACAACCGGCTTCCCATCTTTAGGGTTTAGGATGTTATTTGATGCCAGCATCAACAACCTTGCCTCTGCTTGTGCTTCAGCCGAAAGCGGTACGTGAACCGCCATCTGGTCACCATCGAAATCGGCGTTATATGCCGTACATACCAATGGGTGAAGTTTTAAGGCTTTACCTTCGACAAGTACCGGCTCGAAGGCTTGGATGCCCAGTCTGTGAAGCGTCGGTGCTCTATTTAGAAGAACCGGGTGATCTTTGATTACCCCTTCTAGTACGTCCCACACTTTTGGTGATCCGGCTTCGACCATTCTTTTGGCGTTTTTAATGTTCTGAGCATGCTCGTCCTCGACCAGCTTTTTCATAACAAAAGGTTTGAATAACTCCAGGGCCATCTCTTTTGGCAGTCCGCACTGGTGCATTTTTAAATGAGGACCGATAACGATAACCGATCTTCCGGAGTAATCAACACGTTTTCCTAAAAGATTCTGTCTGAAACGTCCTTGCTTACCTTTTAGCATATCGCTTAGGGATTTTAACGGACGGTTGCCCGGTCCGGTAACCGGTCTTCCTCTTCTGCCGTTATCGATTAAGGCATCAACGGCTTCCTGAAGCATCCGTTTTTCGTTTCTAACAATAATATCCGGTGCATCTAAGTCAAGCAGTCTTTTCAGACGGTTATTTCTGTTAATCACCCGACGATACAGATCGTTTAGATCCGATGTGGCAAAACGTCCGCCATCGAGTTGTACCATCGGACGCAGGTCCGGCGGCAATACTGGCAGTACTTCAAGGACCATCCAACTTGGTTCGTTTAGTGACTTGTTGAACGCCTCTACTACTTCAAGCCTTCTTGTCGCTCTGATTCTGCGCTGACCGGTTGTTTCTCTGATTTCATTGCGAAGCTCTTTATGCAGTCCTTCAAGATCCATACGCTTTAACAGCTTAAGGATCGCCTCAGCACCAATGCCGGCTTCAAATTTATCCCCGTAGGTTTCTTTGTGTTCGCGGTATTCGCTCTCGGTTAAGACTTGTCTTTCAGACAATGGTGTCTCACCGGGATCGATTACGATAAATGAAACAAAGTAAATGATTTTTTCTAAAATTCTTGGTGATACATCAAGGAGCAGGCCTAAGCGGCTCGGAATTCCTTTCAGGTACCAGATATGAGCGCATGGTGCAGCCAGTTCGATATGTCCTAAACGTTCTCTTCTGACTTTGGCTCTGGTCACTTCCACGCCACAACGGTCACAAATTACGCCTTTATAGCGAATTCTTTTGTATTTACCGCAGTGACATTCCCAGTCCTTGGTTGGTCCGAATATCTTTTCACAGAACAGACCTTCTTTTTCTGGCTTTAGTGTACGGTAATTGATGGTTTCCGGCTTTTTAACTTCTCCGCTTGACCAAGACCTCATCTTTTCTGGAGATGCTAAACCAATTTTCATTCGATCAAAATTATTTAAATCCAGCAAACTGTTCGCTCCCTTCCCGGAAAATCTTTATTTGTCCATCTTGCACATTGCTTTGTGTATAATTTTAGGCTTCCTCGTCGTCGTCTTCGTCAATGGTAAAAGCTCCAAGTATATCTTCTTCTTCCTCTTCTTCCAGACCAGCCGGTGCAGAACCTGCCAGAATCTGTTCTTCGATAGATTCAATGATCTTGTCTTTTACAATTTCCGCTTCATTCTTTTCGCCTTCAATTTGTAAGCCTAGCTCTCTTGCTGTCTCCACAACATCTTCATCCCGGTCGCGAATCTCGATTTCCTCATTATTTTCCGATAAGATCTTTATATCAAGAGCCAAACTCTGTAATTCTTTGATCAATACTTTAAATGATTCCGGAACACCCGGCTCCGGAATGTTCTCGCCTTTAACAATCGCCTCGTAGGTTTTTACACGTCCGACCACATCATCCGATTTCACGGTCAGGATTTCCTGCAGCGTATAGGCGGCTCCGTAGGCTTCAAGAGCCCAAACTTCCATCTCACCGAAACGCTGTCCGCCAAACTGGGCTTTACCGCCAAGTGGCTGCTGGGTAACCAGTGAGTATGGACCCGTGGAACGAGCATGGATTTTATCGTCAACCAAATGGGCCAGTTTTAACATATACATGTAACCGACTGTCACAGGATTGTCGAAGGTTTCTCCGTTTCGCCCGTCACGCAGAGGGAACTTTCCGGTTGATGGCAGGTTCGCTTTTTCAAACATATCAGCAATGTCCTGCTCCGTAGCTCCGTCAAAGACACTGGTTGCTGTGTGAATGCCAAGTTGTTTTGCGGCAATTCCCAGGTGGGTTTCTAGTACCTGTCCGATGTTCATCCGGGAAGGTACGCCCAGCGGGTTTAAAACGATATCAATCGTCCGTCCGTCCGGCATAACCGGCATATCCTCATCCGGAATGATTTTGGAGATAACACCTTTATTACCGTGGCGTCCGGCCATTTTATCACCGACTGAAAGCTTTTTCTTCTGAGCGATGTAGACGCGAACCGTCTGATTGACACCCGGAGAAAGATCGGAATTAGATCTGTCAAAGAGTTTCACATCAACAATTTTTCCGGCCTCACCATGTGGTACTTTTAATGAAGTATCCCGTACTTCTCTGGCTTTTTCTCCAAAGATGGCACGAAGTAATTTTTCTTCAGCGCTTAGGTCTGTTTCTCCTTTTGGAGTCACTTTTCCGACAAGAATGTCACCCGGGCGAACTTCCGCTCCGATTCTTATAATACCGCGATCATCAAGGTTTTTCTTCATTTCCTCAGATACATTGGGTACATCTCTGGTAACTTCTTCCGGTCCTAATTTCGTATCTCTTGAATCGATCTCATACTCTTCAATATGGATCGAAGTATAGTAGTCATCTTTAACAAGTCTTTCGTTAATCAGGATCGCATCTTCAAAGTTGTAACCTTCCCAGGTCATAAAGGCCACTAGGACATTATGACCCAGAGCGAGTTCTCCCTGATCTGTGGATGGTCCATCTGCAATAACCTGACCTTTTAAGACTTTGTCACCGATTTTAGCCAGTGGTTTCTGCGTAATACAGGTACCCTGGTTCGAGCGCTTGTATTTTAACAGTTTGTAATTATCAAGAACTCCGTCTTTGTTTTTAATGATAATTTCGTTGGACATGACACTAACGACTTCGCCGTCTTCTCTGGCAATGCCTAAAATTCCAGAGTCATAAGCTGTTTTGTACTCCATACCAGTTCCGACAAGCGGCGCCTCTGTCCGAAGCAGCGGAACGGCCTGTCTCTGCATGTTTGCACCCATCAGGGCACGGTTGGCATCATCGTGCTCGAGAAACGGAATCAATGCCGTAGCGACCGATACAACCTGCTTAGGCGATACGTCCATGAAATCAACTTGGTCTGCATCAACAACAATGTTTTCCGGGCCGTAACGGGCATTTACCTTCCTGTTGAGAAATGTACTCTCCTCGGTTAACGGAGCGTTCGCCTGTGCGATAACATAGCGGTCTTCTTCATCAGCAGGCATGTACCTGATGTCATCAGTGACTACACCGGTTTCTTTGTTTACAACACGGTAGGGCACTTCGATAAAGCCGTATTCATTGACACGAGCAAAGTTACTTAAGGAGTTGATCAAACCGATGTTTGGTCCCTCCGGCGTTTCAATCGGACACATTCTGCCGTAATGCGAGAAATGGACGTCACGAACTTCGAAGCCGGCTCTTTCTCTGCTTAGACCACCAGGGCCAAGTGCACTCAGTCTTCTTTTGTGCGTTAGTTCCGCAAGCGGGTTCGTCTGATCCATAAACTGTGATAACTGACTGCTGCCAAAGAACTCTTTAACAGAGGCAACAACAGGTCTAATGTTAATTAAAAGATGAGGGGAAATCGCCTCAGTATCCTGAATCGTCATTCTTTCTCTGACCACTCTTTCCATTCTGGAAAGACCAATTCTAAACTGGTTCTGTAAAAGCTCTCCTACAGAACGAAGTCTTCTGTTTCCTAAATGGTCAATATCATCAAGATGACCTTCTCCCTCGATCAGGCCTAACATGTATTCGAAGACTTTGAATATATCTTCTTTGGTAATGTGTCTGGTTTCTTTAGGAACATCGAGTCCTAATTTTTTATTTATTTTATAGCGACCGACTTTGGCTAAGTCGTATCTTCTTGAGTCGAAAAACAAAGAATTAAGAAGATTTCTTGCGCTTTCTACGGCAGGCGGCTCACCCGGACGCAGTCTTTTATAGATTTCAACAAGCGCTTCTGCTTCAGACGTCGTTGAATCTTTTTCTAATGTATTCTGTACATTCTGGTTGTAGTTATATCTTTCAAGTATTTCCGGATTTGAACCCAGTCCCAGCGCACGCAAAAGAACCGTTGCCGGTAATTTTCTGGTTCTGTCAATTCTGACAAACAGTAAATTATTAGCATCAGTTTCAAATTCAAGCCAGGCACCACGATTTGGAATAATCGTTGAACCTAAAATAGGTTTTCCCGAAGTGTCTACATTCTTTGCAAAATAGACCCCGGGCGAACGCACAAGCTGACTGACAATAACACGTTCCGCACCGTTAATGATAAACGTTCCCGTATCAGTCATTAATGGAAGATCCCCCATGAAAACTTCCGATTCATTGATTTCACCAGTCTCTTTGTTGATCAAACGAACCTTCAAACGAAGAGGGGCAGCAAACGTAGCGTCACGTTCCTTACACTGCTCAATGTTATACTTAGTCCCGGTCTCCTCTAGTCGACAGCCAATATATTCAAGAATCAAATTACCCGTAAAATCCTGAATTGGAAAAATCTCGTCAAAAACATCCTGCAAACCATTTGTCGTAAACCAATCATAAGATCTCTTCTGAATCTCAATCAGATCAGGCATTTCCATGTTCTCACGAATTCTCGAAAAATTGTGTCTTTCCCTTAAAGCATTAACTGGATAAAACAATTATTTTCACCCCTCATTTACATAAAATCGCAGTATATAATGCTACCATACCAAATAACTAAAATCAACAAACAAACCAAAAAAAAAATTGAAAAAACCGTTGGGGACGTTTCCCTCTGGTATAACAGAGGGAAACGTCCCCAATGGTTTACCTTTTAGGGACACTTCATATATAAAAACAGTCCCGATCGTTAGGTTGACCGGGACTGTTTGTTTTGTGTCTTGGTTTTAATTCTGTTTGATAATGGATAATGATTAGCCGACTGCTTTTACTTTAATTCTACGCCAGCGCCTGCTTCTTCTAACTTCTTCTTGATTTCATCTGCTTCATCTTTAGCTGCAGCTTCTTTAACTGTTCCTGGAGCTCCGTCAACTAATTCTTTAGCTTCTTTTAAGCCTAGGCCAGTGATTTCTCTTACAACTTTAATTACGTTGATTTTCTTTTCTCCGGCTGATGTTAATACGACATCAAACTCAGTTTTTTCTTCTGCTGCTTCTGCTGGTGCTGCAGGACCTGCTGCTGCCATTGCTACCGGAGCTGCTGCAGATACATCAAATTCCTCTTCAAATGCTTTTACTAACTCAGATAATTCTAATACGCTTAATTCCTTAACTGCTTCTAAAATCTCATTGATTTTTGACATTATTATTCCTCCTAATATTTACTTTCATTTTTTTATAATTAAATATTTATTACTTTCACCTTACCTGCAAGATTCTTACCCTGCAAACAAACTATGACGCTTGTTGTTCTTTAACTTTTTGAATCTCAACCAGCGCGTAACCAAGCTTTTTGATTGGTCCCTGCAACACTGTAGCCATTCCGGTAATCGGAGACTGCATAACGTTTGCAAGCTTTGCAAGAAGAACTTCTCTTGGCGGCAAGTCTGCAAGAGCCTTAATTTCATCTGCTGATACAAAGTTACCTTCCAGTACACCCGCTTTGATTTCCAATGCAGGATACTGCTTAGCAAACTTCGCTAATATTTGTGCCGGAGCCACTACATCGTCTGTACCAAAAGCTACAGCCGTCGGTCCTTTGAAATAATCCTGAATTCCTTCTAAACCAAGATCGTTAGCCGCAATGTTCATCAAGGTATTTTTCATAACCTTAAATTCAATACCGGCTTCTCTTAGCTCTTTTCTTAATTTTGTCACTTCGGCAACAGTTAGTCCGCGGTAATCAGCTACGATAAAGACTTTTGATTCCTTCATCTTTTCTGTAATATCACCAACAACTACTTTTTTGTTTTCGAGGCTACCCATTGTTCCACCTCCCTTAAAATTTTTGCAAATAAAAAATACCTCCGGACAACCAGAGGCATTGTAATACTGACAAGCAATCATACATATTGTATCATTTATCAATAAACGCTCTACCTCTGCAGGATATTAAGTCTTTACGACACCGGCCCTCTTAAGCAGCTATTCTTTATTCTTTTTACGAACCTATTATGAACGAAGGTTCACTTTTTGTCAAAATATTTTGCTGATTTTTCCAAAGCTTTCCTTAACCGGGTTAAACAGCGTTCGGATTAATCTTAACTCCTGGGCCCATAGTTGAAGAAACGGTCAGGCTTCTCATATACTGACCCTTTGAAGTAGCAGGTTTAGCCTTTTTGATGATATCAATAATCGATTGGGCATTTTCCTTAAGCTTCTCTTCATCAAATGATGCTTTACCGATTGGTACAGCAACGATACTGGTCTTATCAACACGGTATTCGATCTTACCGGCTTTTACTTCTTCAACGGCTTTCGCCACATCCATCGTTACGGTTCCGGTTTTTGGGTTAGGCATTAATCCTTTAGGTCCTAACACACGACCAATCTTACCAACAACGCCCATCATATCCGGCGTAGCGATTGCTACATCGAAACCAAACCAGCCTTCCTGAATCTTTGCAACCATATCAGCTTCTCCAACAAAATCAGCACCCGCTGCTTCTGCTTCTTTAGCCTTATCTCCCTTTGCAAAAACCAATACTTTTCTGGTTTTTCCTGTTCCGTGTGGTAATACTACTGCACCTCTGATCTGCTGATCAGCGTGTCTCGGGTCTACACCCAGTCTAAACGACAATTCAACTGTCTCATCAAACTTAGCTTTGGCATTTTCCTTTGCCAGTTTAAGAGCTTCTTCTAATCCATAAAGATTTGTTTTATCAAACGACTTGACAGCCTCCTGATATCTTTTTCCATGCTTTGGCATTTGTACTTTCCTCCTTTGTGGTATTGGCGGATTTTGATCCTCCCACAGATTTAACCTTTACACCATACTCTTAGTTTTCTACTACGATTCCCATGCTGCGCGCTGTGCCTTCAATAATTCTCATCGCTGCTTCTACAGAGCCTGCGTTTAAGTCTACCATTTTTAATTCAGCGATCTCTCTTACTTTCGCCGAAGGTACTTTGGCAACCTTATTCTTGTTTGGCTCTCCTGATCCTTTAGGAATTCCTGCAGCTTTAAGAAGTAGAACGGCAGCTGGTGGTGTTTTAGTAATGAAAGTAAACGACCTGTCAGCATAAACCGTGATTTCAACGGGAATGATTAAGCCAGCCTCATCTTTAGTTTTCTCATTAAAATCTTTACAGAATTGCATGATATTCACACCATGTTGTCCTAATGCAGGGCCTACTGGCGGAGCTGGGTTAGCCTTTCCGGCTGGAACCTGAAGCTTAATAAATCCAATAACTTTTTTTGCCATGTCACGGTTCACCTCCTTCTCTTAATGTGGTCAGAGCGGATTATCTGATAATCCTCCCACTTTATCGCAAAATCTCCCCGAACTTTAAACAGCCAGAAAGAGTTTGAAATCAAATTCATACTTTTTGTGATTCATATATAAAACGTAAATATCGGCAGAAGAATTATACCTCTTCTACCTGGTTATGATCGAGTTCAATGGGTGTCTCCCGGCCAAACATGGAGATGACAACCTTAAGCTTGCCTTTTTCCATATCAATTTCCTGGACAACGCCTACGAAATTATCAAAAGGACCATCAGTCACACGAACACTCTGGCCGATTTCATAATCCATTTTCCCTTTATACGTACTCATCCCCATCTTTTTAAGGATTTTCTGCACTTCTTCTTCCATTAAAGGAATCGGCTTTCCGCCCGTGCCAATAAATCCGGTCACTCCGGATGTATTGCGAATCAGGTACCAGGACTCATCTGTCAGAATCATTTCTATAATGACATAGCTCGGAAAGATCCTCTTTTTACTGACCTTTTTTTCGCCGGCCTTTATCTCGATCTGATCTTCTGTCGGGACGATGATGTTAAAGATTCGATCTTCCATATCCATTGATTCTATTCTTTTTTCTAAATTGGCTTTTACTTTGTTTTCATAGCCGGCATAAGTGTGTACAACGTACCAAGCTGCTTCCATAATTAAAGGGCCCTATTCTACGCTAGAACCCCCACCCCCTAATAAAGTTTACTCTTTAAATGACGAAACCCATTATAAAACTTAGTGCAGTATCAAAGACCCAGATAATGGCGCTAACAATCAATACGGCAACAACAACAACCATAGAGTAAGTAGTGAGTTCTTTTCTAGTCGACCAGTGTACTTTTTTTAGTTCATTTAAGGATGCTCTCAAAAACTTTTTAGTTCTTGCTAAAAATCCTAATTTTTCATTTTGTTTAACAGCCATTTTCAAACACCTTTCCGCTCTAGCTTGCGATTACTTTGTTTCTTTGTGTGCTGTATGTGTCTTACAAGTTTGACAATACTTTTTCATTTCGATTCTGTCAGGATTATTCTTCTTATTTTTCTTGGTATGATAGTTTCTATTCTTGCATTCTGTGCAAGCAATTGTTAACGCTATTCTCATTGCCGCACCTCCTTAATATTTATATTTTATATATGAATCTCCTATATTTCGCACCTTAAGACTTTAGCATATCCTTAATAAAGTGTCAACATATTCCAAAGGCTCTTTTTTGTAAAAGAACCTCCGCTTACATTCGATTCGTAAACGAAGGTTCTTGTCATTTCTATTGTTTGTTTCTAAGCTTCTTTTTGCCTCTTACTAACCTTCAAGAACTTCTGATACAACACCTGAACCAACTGTTCTTCCGCCTTCACGAATGGCAAAGCGTAAGCCAGGCTCAATCGCAATCGGTGTAATCAATTCGATTTCCATTCT
>SKKY01000110.1 GCA_007123515.1 Clostridia bacterium | reverse complement strand
TGTTTTTCTGTTTTTCTGTTTTTCTGTTTTTTATTGCTTCTTTATGATATTTTTTATTCTTGCTTATTTTTTTCTTGCTTATTTTTTCTTTTTTTAAATTCTACTACATTGTGGTTAAGTACCTTGTTAATAAAGATCTCTGTGATTTGCGGGTCAAACTGTGTGCCTGAGCATCTGATCAGCTCTTCGATGGCTTCTTTCTTACTCATTATTTCCCGGTACGCTTTTGGAGATGTCATCGCATCATAAGCATCGGCCACGTTTATGATTCTTGAATACAGAGGGATTTCCTCTTCCTTTTTCCCCGCGGGATAACCGGTTCCGTCCCAGCGTTCATGGTGGTACAAAATGACTTCGGCGATGTGAAGATACTGATCAACGGATTTTAAAATATGGTACCCGGATTCTGAATGTTTTTTAATTAGTTCCCTTTCATAGGTTGTCAACGGAGATTTCTTCTCTAGCAACCCTTCCGGCAAAATGACTTTTCCAATGTCATGATATTCTCCGGCCAAACGAACTTCTTCTGCTGCTTTTTCTCCGAGGCTCATGGCCATCGCGATTTGCTTACAATAGAAAGCTACATTTCTTTTATGCCTTTTCTCTTCTGAGAATTTCTCGTTATTCTTTTTAACCAGCATATCAATGATCTTTCTTCGCATGGTCTTGCCGCTAGTCATCTTATCTTTATACATGCGGCTATCCGAATCAAGCCGGATTTTTTGCAAACATTCTTCTTTGTGTACTTTTGTGGCAACCCCAATCGCAATGGAGACAAAGACCGAACCCAGCTGTATTTTGGAAATATGCTGGTTGATCCTATCTTTTATTTTCTTGGCCGCACGCTGATCGGTTCTGGGAAGAAGAATACAGAATTCATCTCCGCCGATCCGGGAGATAATATCACTAGACCGGCAAATCTTTTTTAACGAATTGGAAACCTCCACCAACA
This sequence comes from Clostridia bacterium, assembly GCA_007123515.1. GTDB lineage: Bacteria > Bacillota > Peptococcia > Peptococcales > SKKY01 > SKKY01. Next base: position 3,333 of record SKKY01000110.1, on the reverse strand, counting down.
GGCGGTCTCCTGTCTCATGACCGAAGGCATCATTCGTTAGCTTTAAGGCGTTCACATCGAGACTCATAATGCTGATGGGTAAACTCTTTTCCACATCCAGCAACTGTATTGCCTCTTCGATATACCGGCGGTTATAAACGTTTGTCAGAAAATCATAGTAGTACAGCTTTTCTATTTGTTTTTGCATTTTGCGCTTTTCTGTAACATCCCGGAAGGTGATAACCGCTCCGATCTGTCCATCAGCATCGCCAAAGAGAATGTTAATATAATCTTCTATCAAAATTTCCTGTCCATCTTTTGCTAACAATAGCTTGCTATCTTTGCAGGGATGAGTTTCTTCGGCTGATATTGTTTGGGCGATGCAAAAATCATGCAGCTGACGACTATCCTCATCCAGTGTTATATAGACATCCTTAAAAGGCCGCCCCACCGCACTTCGGGCATCCCATCCGGTGATTGTTTCCGCCAAAGAATTAAGCATCACAATATGACCCAGCCTATCGACGGCGATTACCGCCGAGTCAATGGAATTAATGGTCACATGTAATACCTCTTCAACTGCCTTTTCTTCATAGCGCAAGCTATTTTTTTCACTTTTTGCTGAAGCTCCCAAGCCATACACCTCTTTGCTTTTTAACGTTATTAATTCCTCCAATGATTAAGTACTAATATCCCGGTCTGTAATAGTTCTTTTAATTATAAACGATCTGTTTAAAAAAATCTACAAATTATGACAAATGTCACACTTGACAAATTTGTGGGATGGTAGACATTTTCTTGACATCATGGTTTTGCCTTTTTCATACATATTCTTCTAAATAAAAAGAAAAAGTCCTAAAAAGCTTTTCGCTTCTTAGGACTGATTTGTTTTTTAGTTTTCTTCTATGTCATATGTGATCTCTCCGGCGACTCCGGCTGCCATGTTCTGTCGCCATTCTCTGATGAGCATGGCCTGGCGCAGTGAATCTCCGAAAGCACGGAAGATACTCTCCCACTGGTGGTGACCGTGATTATCCCGGCCTTTTAATAAATCAATATGCAATGTGGCCTGCGCCCCCTGCACGAAACCTTCAAGGAACGATACCAAATCTTCAGAGTTAATTCCCTCTACTGACTCAGGCACCACAATTCCGTTAAATTCCAGCTCAAGATAGGCTCTCTTTTCAAAACCAATCACACTTCTGGCCATCGATTCATCAATGTTTCCATAGGAGAACCCATAACCCGGCGCACCGAGTTTCTGCTTTTTATCCATCATCGCAGCCATTGCTTTTCCGAAAGTAATGCCTAAATCCTCGCAGATCACATGATTTAGGGCAAAATGATCAAGCTCTGTCTCAAGATAAATATTAAGCTCCGCTCTCCAGGCAATCTGCTCCATCATGTGATTATAGAAGGTCAGTGCCGTATTTAGGGCCTTCTTAGCCTCCGGATCGCGCGGGCCATCATTCACCCGGACAACCATCAGCGATTCATTGGTCTTCCTTTTTACAGTAATCTCCATTATTTTCTCTCCTCAACGGCCAGGGCGTGTGTCTCAAACCCTTCCACTCTGGCAAAGATGGAGGCCATCTTTCTGGTACTTTCAAAGCCTTCCTTTGTCACATACCCGATTGAGGTTTTCTTAAGGAAGTCATACACTGATACACTAGAGTACGTCTTTGCCCCTTTGCCTGTCGGCAGGATGGCGTTAACACCAATTAAAAAGTTAGCCAGAGTAATCGGTGCGTATTCTCCAAGAAGGATTTCTCCTGCATTTTTAATCTTTGGCATAACGCCCCAGGGATCCTTTGTCATAATTTCCATGTGCTCCGGTGCATATTCGTTTATAAAGTCGATCGATTCTTCAAGCGAATCGGTAAGAATCACGCCGCCATATTCGGAAAAGACGGTCTGCACAAACTCTTTGCGTTGCTCGGACAATTTTGGCATCTGATCGGCCACAAATTCACGGACTTTCTCTGCTAATTCTTTTGAATCGGTCACTAAGAGTGCCGCTGAATCCGGTCCGTGTTCAGCTTCAATCATCAGATCCAGTCCGACTTTTTCAAAGTCAGCAAACTCATCAGCAAGAATTAAGCCCTCTGAAGGTCCGGCTGGTGGTCCGGCATCGATCTCATCGCTTAAGACGCGCTTTGCTGCCGTTACAAAAGAACTTCCCGGCCCGATAATCTTACTGCACTTAGGAATGGTCTGCGTACCGTAAGCAACGGCCGCCACACCCTGAATTCCGCCAACCTTGTATATCTCCGATACGCCGCAGACCTTAGCCGCCGCCAGCACGCCATCATCAAGATGTCCGTTTGGAGCCGGTGGCGTCAGGATCGTAATTCTCGGCACTTTTGCCACAAGAGCCGGGATCGCCATCATCAGCATCACTGATGGAAAGGAACCCTTGCCTCTCGGTACATAAATACAAACATCCGGCAGCGGATTTGTCTGTTCACCGGCTAAAATTCCCGGTGAGGTTTCCGTAAACCAAATCGGTTCCGGCATCTGCTTCTCGTGAAAAATTCTGATATTATTTGCGGCAAACTCCAGGGCTTCGCGATATTCCTTGTCAGCCCTTTCATAACCGGCATCAATTTCTTCTTGTGTGACCTTGATGGTCTGTGGAGTCAGTGATGCTTTATCAAACTTCTCCGTATATTTAATAACCGCCTGATCTCCGTTTTCTTTAACATCAGCAGAGATCTCACGGGCAATCTTCAATTGTTCTGAAATGTCTTCCTCGGCACGTCTCATAATTTTAGCCCTGATATCCGGAGACATTGTCTTTAATTCATAGATCGGAATTTGCATCTTATTACTTCATCCTTTCTCTTAAAACCTTAACGGCATCCTTGTAGTCGTAACCCTGGCTAATTAATAGTACCATCATGTGGTAGGTAAGATCAGCAATCTCTTCGGCAAGAGGGGCACGGTCACCGTTTTTTGCGGCGACAATAACTTCTGCAGTTTCCTCGCCCACTTTTTTAAGAATCTTGTCAATGCCTTTTCCGTAGAGATAGGTCGTATAGGAATGTTCCGGACGATCTTCATAACGAGCAGCTAATATGTTTCTTAGTTTTTCAAGAACTGGCTCTGACTTGTCACCAAAGCAGCTCGGACGATCAAGATGGCAGGTGTTGCCTAAGGAATTGACCTGAATCAGCACTGAATCATTATCACAGTCCAGAGCCATGCTGATGACTTCCTGATAGTTTCCGGATGTCTCTCCTTTGTACCATAGCTTCTTTCTCTTTCTTGAGTAAAACCAGACATCACCGGTTTCTAAAGTTTTTACCAATGCTTCTTCATTCATATAGCCGAGCATTAAGACCTGACCACTCA
>SKKY01000157.1 GCA_007123515.1 Clostridia bacterium | reverse complement strand
CATTTTCCGACTCGCTTACCAATTTTCAAATGCTACTACTTCCAATCATAGTATTTTTTGATATTGTAATAATAATAAAAGATAGCACACACATTGTAAAGATAGTAATTTAATTTAATTGATTCATTTTTTATTATTCTGTTTTATCTTTTGAGTCAATTTTATTAATAATATGTTCAATTTTTTCAGGCAGATCTGAAACAGATTTACGCAGACATTTTGGATAGAGTCTGATGTTTTCTACATTACTTATCGGACACCAATAAAAAACCAGGGTTTCTTTTCCTTCTTTTCCATAAAAATATTCATCTTCAATACTAAATGAATCACCAAGGTTAATTTTATAAAAAAATTCGATCTCATGATTTGGGATATTTTTTTTCAAATACAAGTTTTCAACAATAAAAACTAATCTTTCAATTTCTATTTCTGCTCCGATTTCTGCTAACAACTCACGTTCTAAAGCATCGATAGTGGTTTCATAAAACTTACATCCTCCACCGGGAAAAGTCCAGTAATGGTCATCTTTTCTGCGATGAATCAATACCCTGTCATCTTTAACCGCAATCCCGGCCACTCTACAGATTCTTTTTTGTCTCATGTATTTCCGCTCCTTTATATTTGCCAGTCAATGGTATCAATGTTATGACTGCGCAAAAAATGATTTGCTTTAGAAAAATGCCTGCATCCAAAAAATCCTCTGTGTGCAGATAACGGACTGGGATGAGCCGCTTTTAAGACTAAATGATCGGGATTTGTAATATATTTTTCCTTGCCTTGCGCTTGTTTCCCCCACAACATAAAAACAATAGGTTGTTCTGAATCATTAAGACTAGTAATAACATTATCGGTAAAAATTTCCCAGCCTTTTCCATTATGAGAGCCAGGTTCTGATTCCCTGACAGTTAACACCGTATTTAGAAGAAAGACTCCTTGTTCGGCCCATTTGGTCAATGTTCCGGACTCTGACATCGATATATGTAAATCGTTCTCTATTTCTTTATATATATTTCGCAAGGATGGTGGTTTTTTCACCCCCGGTTTTACAGAAAATGCCAATCCGTGAGCCTGATTATGGCCGTGATAGGGATCCTGCCCTAAAATAACGACCTTTACCTTTGATAGCGGTGTTAATTGGAAAGCGGAATATATTTGCTCTCTTTTAGGGTACACATTTTCTGTCGCATACTCTTTTTCTAGAAAGATTTGCAGATCAATAAAATATTTTTTCAAAGATTCTTTTTGAATAAATTCTTTCCAAGCATCATCCATATTTTTTAATCCTTGCGATCTGAATTTTTTATCCCACTAACCATATTTAACCACATTATATCTCATTAAACAATTAGTAAAACACCAAAGAACGAAAAAAGAGTGGCCATCATGATGGCCACTCTTATAAACTATTATTTAGATTCTGTTAACGCCCTGCTCTATGGCTTTTGCAGCAACGGCATCAGCTACAGCTGTAGCTACGTTTTTATCAAGAGCTTTTGGAATAATATTTTCTTCATTTAATTCACTGTCAGGAATGTAGTTGGCTATCGCATAAGCAGCCGCTACTTTCATTTCTTCTGTAATATCTTTAGAACGAACCTGGAAAGCGCCTTTAAACAGACCAGGGAAAGCTAATACATTGTTAACCTGGTTATTGAAATCAGAACGCCCTGTTCCTACTATCCTTGCACCACCGGCTTTTGCATCCTCCGGTAAGATTTCAGGGTTTGGATTAGCCATGGCTAAAACAATCGCGTCACTATTCATTGATTTTACCATTTCAGTGCTTACGATACCTGCTGCACTAACTCCTACGAAAGCATCAACATTAACTAAAGCTTCTGCCAATCCACCACTTCTGCCTTCCGGATTAGTTAATCCGGCCATTCTTTCGTGTTCTGCATGAAGCATTGTCTCAGGATCTTTAGTATTTAAAATTCCATTTTTATCAACAAGGTACAAGTTAGTAATGCCATAGTTTAATAATATTTTTCCAATCGCTGTTCCGGCAGCACCAATTCCGCTGATCGTAACAGACAGATCCTGAATTTTTTTACCTGTAATTTTGCAGGCATTTATTAATGCTGCTAGTACACAAATAGCTGTTCCATGTTGATCATCATGAAACACAGGGATATCAAGTTCAGCTTTTAAACGATCTTCGATTTCAAAACACCTTGGAGCACTAATATCTTCAAGATTAATTCCACCAAAAGTTGGAGCAATCATTTTTACTGTTTTAATAATTTCCTCAGTGTCTTGTGTATCAAGACAGATTGGGAAGCCATCTACATCAGCAAATTCTTTGAAAAGAATCGCTTTACCTTCCATAACAGGCATTGATGCTTCTGGTCCAATATTTCCTAAACCAAGAACAGCAGATCCGTCAGAAACGATAGCGACAAGATTTCCTTTTGAAGTATATTTATACACATCTTCTTTGTTTGCATCAATTTTTCTACAAGGCTCGGCTACACCTGGAGTATAAGCTAAAGATAAATCTTCTTTAGTCTCTACTTTAACTTTTGATACTACACTAATCTTACCTTTGTTTTCTTCATGAAGCTTCAATGACATTTCATTAACATTCATTTTTTAGTAATCCCCCTTGTTTTTTTTGTTATTTATTAACTCACTAAATTAAAAAATCTAGTTCATCTTAATACTTTAAACCTGTGCCTCTGGATATTTGGATGAATCAACTTATGATTCCATTTTCTTTGGAGGCATTACTTTTGCGATTCCTGTTACTACCACTTCATCATTCTGATTAAAACAAACCGTTTCACAATGGATGATGTTTTTTTCGATAATTATTTTAATAACCGTTACTTTTGCAGTGATTGTATCACCAAAGTATACAGGTTTTTTAAATGATAACGTTTGATCTCTATATATTGTTCCCGGTCCTGGTAATAAGGTGCCTAAAACTGTGGAAATAAATCCTGCCGTTAACATGCCATGAGCGATTCTTCCATTAAACATGGACTTTTTTGCTGTTACATCATTTACATGCACCGGATTAAAATCACCTGTTATACCAGCGTATAAATATACATCAGACTCAGAAACAGTTTTTTGGAAAACCTCGTAATCACCAACATTTATCTCATCAATATATTTTCCATTCATTTAGATAGTCCCCTTTCAGTGTCTTATTATCAAAATTACTCTTCTTTATTTTAAAAAATTATGAAGATTGTCTTATGATTAATTCCATCTTACTGAGGGGGCTCTGTCAGAATTTGAAATTACAATGACGTTATGAGTAAGATTATACAGCGTATTCAGCTTTACCGATCGTATATTGATTATTTCCTTCTGCATCAATTGCAACAATTGCCGGGAAGTTCTCAACGGTTAATTTGTAGATGGCTTCCGGTCCTAGTTCCGGATAAGCAACTACTTCTGATTCTTTAACAGATCTGGCAATTAATGCCCCAGCTCCGCCAACCGCTGCAAAATAGATAGCTTTATTCTTAATCATTGAATCAATCACCATCTGGCCTCTCGGACCTTTTCCTATCATGCCCTTAAGTCCAATGCTTAATAAGGGATCGGACAGGGTGTCCATTCTTCCACTAGTAGTAGGACCAGCAGAACCGATCGGTTGACCTGGTTGTGGAGGACATGGTCCAACATAGTAAATAATCTGACCTTCAATATCAAACGGAAGCTTTTCGCCGGCATCTAAAGCCTCTAGTAATTTTTTGTGAGCCGCATCTCTTCCAGTATATATAGTTCCGGTAATGGCAACCTGATCGCCAGCTTTTAAGTCAGCAATTTGATCTAACGTTAATGGAGTTGTTATTTGTTTAATGTTTGACATAAATACACACCCTTTCTATTAAATAATAGCTTCTTTGTGTCTGGCAGCATGACAATTAAGATTTACAACAACTGGCATCGAAGCAATATGCGCAGGAGCATAGTCAATATGAACTGCAAATGCAGTATATCTTCCGCCTAGTCCCTGAGGACCGACACCTGATTTGTTAATTTCTTCCAGACATTCCTGTTCTAACTTAGCATAGATCGGATTATCATTAGGCTTTCCGGCTTCTCTCATTAATGATTTTTTAGCAAGCATCGCCGTTTTCTCAATGGTTCCACCAACACCCACACCAACGATGACAGGAGGACATGGGTTTCCGCCGGCCGCAATTACAGTATCAATAATAAACTTTTTAACGCCTTCATAACCCATTGCAGGAGTTAACATTTTCATAGCGCTCATATTCTCTGCGCCGCCGCCCTTAGGAACAATCGTCATTTTCACCTGATCCCCAGGAACGATTTCAACGTGTAAGATAGCTGGAGTGTTATCTCCAGTATTTTTTCTTTCAACAATCGGATCATCAACGGCAGATTTTCTTAAGTAGCCCTCAT
>SKKY01000119.1 GCA_007123515.1 Clostridia bacterium | reverse complement strand
CACCGCTTAATCATTCGTTATAATTACAGTCTAATTACATTAGCTGCCTGTGGACCTTTTTCCCCTTGAACTATATCGAATTGGACGTCTTGTCCGTCCTCTAAAGTTTTAAAGCCATCACTTTGAATTGCTGAGAAATGTACGAATACGTCTTCTCCACCGTCTACTTCAATGAAACCAAAACCTTTTTCTGAGTTAAACCATTTTACTTTACCTTGCATCATCTTATAAAAACCTACCTTTAAATAATCTAATAAAAGCTTTAAAAACTTCTACAGGAATTAGTATAACACAGTATGCGATAAAAAGGAAATCTTTTTTCAAGAAAGTTTTTATTATTCTGAAAAAGGTCAGGCATTAATTGGATTTTTAGTTGAAATCGGGTTCGATCAGTCCATATTGCCCGTCATTTCTTCTGTAGATCACATTAACTTCATCGGAATCTGCATTTAAGAAGACGAAGAAGCTGTGATCAAGAAGACCCATTTGCAAGACGGCTTCTTCTTTACTCATTGGCTTGATCGCAAAACGCTTAGTTTTAACGATATCCGGAATGTCTAACGTATCCTCTTCTACAGTCGGAATAAACTCATCCTTAGGATCAATTTGCTTTCCTTTTCTGTTAATGCGTGTTTTGTACTTTCTGATTTGTCTTTCGAGCTTGTCGATAACATTATCAATGGACGTATACATGTCTCTGGTTTTGTCTTCACCCTTTAAAACCAGACCGGAAAAAAGAAGTACCACATCTATTTTGTGAAGATCTTTCTCTACTGATAAAGTAGCGTTTACCTCGAATTCTTTATCAAAATATTTATCTAACTTTTGAAACCTTTTTTCGGCATATTCTTTAATACCATCAGTAATCTGCACGTTTTTTCCTTTTAAGTTTACTCTCATAATGTATTCCTCCTTCTTTGTCTTGTGCTTAGATACTTATACCCGGTCGAAAAAGGATTAAAACATTTAATCCGTCCTCTCTGTTTACAGTAAATAAAAAGCTGTGCTATAATGATCCCTGTAAAACTAACTTCATAGATACGGAATTCAAGGTGCCTTTTTTAAGGAGAATAGGGAAGTTCGGGAAAACCGACGCGGACCCACCACTGTATGCGAAGACGAATCCCCAATGCCACTGAATCAGCTGATGATCCGGGAAGGCCGGGAGGAGAGTGACTCGTAAGCCAGGAGACCTGCCTTGGGTGATTAAGCGAAAAGTAAGGGGAATAATTACTAGTCGCAGTCAATGATGTACGATCATGTATTTTAATTTACAGTGATCGCAGATCATCCAACAATAAGACTTAAAATATGGGGAGTCTCCTGAATGCATTGTATTCAGGAGGCTTTTTTGTTTTGGTTGCCGGGAATATGATTCCATACTCTTGAAGTAAAAACATTCAAAAAGGAGTAGAAAAACATGGGAAAAAAGAACTTGATTACAAAAGTAATGATGGCTTGTTTAATACTGTCTTTATTACTGACAGGCTGCGGAGGAGGATCTCCGGCAAACGATAGCGAATCCGAAGAAGCGGTAGTGGTAAGACTTGAAGGAGGCGACTACGGGTATCCTCAACCATATACTACCTATTCAAGAGGCCCGGGTGCCTACAAGGTCAACTTAGTCTTTGATAAGCTTTTTGAAAAAGGTGCTGCAGACTTCGAACCCTGGCTGGTAGAAGAGCTCGAAGAACTTGACGGTGGTTTGCGCTATATTATGCATCTGAGAGAAAATGTGCGCTGGCATGATGGAGAACCATTCACCGCTGAGGATGTATATTTTACATTTACCTATGCGAATCAGAACCCACCTGTCAGAGTGTCGCCGCTGTATCTTGACCAATATGTTATTGATCATTTGCAAATTCTGGATACACATACTCTGGAAATGAAACTAGAAAAACCAAGTGTTAATCTCATTGAGAACCTTGCGGGAGTGACCGTTATTCCAAAACATATCTGGGAAAACATTGAAGACCCGGCGAACTTCCTTGCTCCAGAGGCAGTGATAGGAACCGGTCCGTTTCAGCTGACCGGTTACAACAAGGAGCAGGGAACCTATCAATTTAATGCCAATCCTGAATATTGGCAAACCGAGGTAGCTGTAGATACCCTGGAGTTCGTTCCCGTTAGTGACGAGGTATTGTCCCTTGAAACCGGAGCCATCCATTTAAGCAACATCCCTGTAGATGTTTTGTCGCGTTTTGAAAACAAATCAGAGTTTTCGACCCTCGATAATCCCGGATTCTGGGGGTATCGTCTGCGCCTGAATCTGGCCAACAAAACAGAGTTGCAAAATGTGGCACTTCGCCAGGCCCTGGCCTACGCGATCGATCGTCAGGAATTAGTGGATAAAATAGCTCGTGGAGCCGGTGTGCCGGCAAGTATGGGAACCTTACCACCCGATCATCGATGGTATAACCCAAACGTACCTGCTTACCAAAAAGACACACAAAAAGCACGGGAACTCCTCGAACAGGCGGGGATCGATCCTGAGTCACTGGAATTCGAATTGCTGCTAGGTGAAAATCTTGAAGTTCGAATCGGGGAAATCATCAGAGAAAATTTAGATGATATCGGCATAACATTAAACCTGCGTTCCGTTGACGGAAAAAGCAGAGATGCACGTTTGTCTGAGGGCAATTATGAGCTGGCTTTAGTTGGTCATGGTGGCTGGGGCAATGATCCGGATTACCTGAGAGGCCGTTTTCTACCGGTAAAAGAGGACTGGGTCAGAGGCGTTCCGGGTTATGAGAATCCTGAGCTGACAGCATTGCTAAATGAGCAGGCCACGACACTGGATGCAGCAAAAAGAAAACAAATGATTATGGACGCTCAGTTAATGATTGCGGCCGATGTACCGGAAATTCCATTGTACTTTAATACGGGGAAAGCTGTTTTTAACAGCCAGGTATATGATGGCTGGATGCACATCTTTGATCACCATAATTCCACACATAATAAATTATCGTATCTGCAAAGATAAAGTGAAACTCAATTCAGGTGGAGTTTTAAGTCCACCTGAATGTTAGTAGAACTAATCCAGGAACTTAGCGCCACTTATCCCACACTTAAAGAAGTGGGGGTTTTAGTGGCGGTTAGTTATCGGATAAAAGATGAGTAACTTTGTACAATAATAATACATGGGCAAGGGAGGACCAATGATGAAAACAAAAAAACCCCTTTTTGTTAAAAATCTGACAATTCAATATCATACCCGGGACGGAACGGTTAATGCGCTCGATCATATTTCATTTACATTGGTTCCCGGGAAAAACCTGGGAATCGCTGGGGAGTCCGGCAGTGGCAAGTCCTCTCTTGCCCACTCCCTTTTAGGATTAATCCAGGCACCACATTCAGTCAGCGGAGAAATCTATTATGACGGAATCAATTTTCAGGCGCTTTCTGATAAGGAAAAGCGTCAGTTCCGCTGGCAAAAAGCAGCCATGGTTTTTCAAAATGCAACCGAAGTATTGAATCCACTGATGAAGATCGGTAAGCAGATTACAGAACCTTTACGGCATGCATCCTCAGGCACACTGGCAGAACAAGCGCTGGAGATCGAAGCCCAACGACTTCTTGAGCTGGCCGGTCTTGATCCGGTTTGGGCACAGGCGTATCCGCATCAGTTATCTGGCGGGATGCAGCAAAAAGCATTGTTAGCCATGGCATTGTCCTGTAATCCTGATTATTTGATTCTTGATGAGCCCACAAGCTCTCTGGATAGTATTTCCAGAAAAAATTACATAGAAACATTACAGGAACTTCAGCAAAAAATGAATTTTTCGATGATTGTCATTTCTCATGATCTGTCGGTGCTACAAGCATTAACAGACAAAATGATGGTGCTTTACGGTGGTCATATCTCAGAAAGGGGTAATACCTGTGAGCTGATTGAAGCACCGGCGCATCCTTACACCCGGGGGTTAATCAATTCTGCCGTGGATCTTTTCCCTTACAAAGATCTCTGGGGCATTCCGGGCGAAGCCGATTCGGCCGGTGATTATCCGGGCTGTTCATTCTATGCGCGCTGTACACAGGGGCAAAAGACTTGCGCCGAAAAGCGTCCGGGTTTGGTTAAGATCAGCCATGAACGTGAGGTAGCCTGCCACCGGGGTGGGAATGTGGTTCTGTTAGAGGCACAAAATCTGGTAAAAAGGTATCTGATTAACAATAAAAAAGTGGTAGCTGTTAACGATGTGCAGCTGCAGGTCTTTCACGGGGAGACATTGGCTCTGATCGGGTGTTCCGGCTCCGGAAAGTCAACCATTGCCAAAATGATTACCGGTTTTATTGCGCCTGATCAGGGACAGATCGTTTTTGAAGGACACGATGTTAACAGCCAGCGGTTTGCTGCACAGGAAGGCGGAATTCAGTTGGTTCTCCAGGATCCGTTCGCCTCCTTAAGCCACCGCCTGAGTGTAAAAGAGGCGATCGCTGAGCCGTTGGCGATTAACCGTAT
>SKKY01000088.1 GCA_007123515.1 Clostridia bacterium | reverse complement strand
TAATTAAAGGTAACTAGATAATTAAAGGTAACTAGATAATTAAAGGTAACTAGATAATTAAGAGTAACTAAAGAATAAGATTATGACAGGGAAAGAAGGCGGATAGTAAGATGCGTATGCCTAAAAAATCCTTTATCAGAGGCGCACTTATTTTAAGTGCAGCCGGGATTTTAAGTAAAGTGTTAGGCGCTGTGTATCGTATTCCCTTTGCCAGAATTGTCGGTGGAGAAGGGTTAGGCATATATCAGATGGCCTATCCCTTTTATACGTTGGTGCTGGCGATTTCTACGGCGGGGATTCCTTTGGCAGTATCTAAGTTAATAGCGGAACGGGAGTGCCAGGAGGACTATCAGGGTGTGCAGAAGGTCTTTCGGCTCTCTTTGCTGGCGCTGACTGTGTTTGGGTCTGTGATGGCCGTTACACTTTTTGTGGCGGCGGACTGGATTGCCGTCTATATGTTAAACGAGCCACGGGCGGCACTGAGCTTAAAGGCGATTGCGCCGGCGATTTTGTTTACGTCGGTGATTGCTAATTTCCGCGGATTTTTCCAGGGGCATCAGCGAATGACGCCGACGGCGATTTCACAGGTCTTAGAGCAGCTGGTTCGTGTGGGTACGGTATTTGTGGCCACCTATTTTCTGTTGAGCCGGGGGCTTGAGTTGACAGCAGCTGGGGCTTCTTTGGGGGCAAGTACCGGTTCGTTTATTGCTTTGGTTGCGATTGTGGTGGTCTATTTTGTTTCGAAGGAGCGTAAGGAGACCTCAGCGGTGCAGAACACAGAAAAGAGTGCAGTGATCTTCCGGCAGATTTTTTATCTCGCGATCCCGATTAGCATTGGGGCGCTTGTGCTGCCGTTAATGCAGATTATGGACTCCTTTTTGGTGCCGGGGACATTGCAAAAGGCCGGGCTAAGCGTTTCGCGGGCGACGACGTTATTCGGGCAATTATCCGGGATGGCCGGTTCGATTATTAATCTGCCGTTTATGGTCACAACGAGTCTGGCTGCCAGTCTGGTCCCGTCAATTAGTGAAAAGATAAAACTCGGACAGAGCGCCGATATCCGTGATTCCCTGCAAAAAGGCTTTAAGCTTGCAGCAGTGATCGTTTTTCCGGCCACGGTCGGACTGATGGTCTTAGCCGAGCCAATTATGACCATGCTCTTCGACGAGCCGGAAGCCAGTGTGTCGCTTCTTTGGCTGGCACCAACCGTGATGGCAATTGGAGCCTACCAGGTGGCCGCTGGAACCCTGCAGGGATTTGGGAAAGTAATGATCCCGGTCTTTAGCCTGCTAGCCGGAGTTGCAGTCAAAGCTATATTAACCTACATACTGATCATCATCGGACTTGGCATAAAAGGTGCTGCACTGGCTACTGTAAGCGGATACCTGTTGGCAGCGATTATCAATATCGTTATCATGAACCGTTACGTAGAAAGCGGCTGGTTCATCCCGCAGGAGCAGATCATAAAGCCGGCAATCGCCGTATTTGCAATGGCCATCTTCGCCAAATTCAGTCATACCATCCTGCTCTTTTTAGGCAACAGCCTGGCGACATTACTGGCAATCGCGCTATCCGGACTCGTCTATGCCCTGATGCTTATCAAAGTCAAAGGCATCACAGAAGAAGAACTCAGTCTGTTCCCAAAAGTTGGCTACAGACTCGTACATTACGCAAAAAAAGCAAAACTAATCTAAGGAAGGGGACGTTTCCCTCTGGTATACCAGAGGGAAACGTCCCCAACAGTATACCTTTTAGGGACATATCTTGAAGATGGGGAGTTTGTTATGTATACGTATACGGATTTACTGGAAATTATGGATCGGTTGCTTGGTGAGGGTGGCTGCCCCTGGGATCAGGAGCAGACGCACAAAAGCCTGAGACGGCATTTGATTGAAGAGGCTTATGAGGTGGTTGAGGCGATTGACGGTGGAAAGCCTTTGGAATTGCAGGAGGAGCTTGGTGATGTATTGTTGCAGGTGGTCTTTCATGCGAAGCTGGCTGAAAAAACCGGCGATTTTACCATGGATGATGTGGTCAATAGCATTGCTGAAAAACTTGTCAGAAGGCATCCACATGTATTTTCCGATACGGAAGTGGAAAGCGCTGAAGAAGTGATTGATAACTGGGAAGCGATTAAGAAAACGGAGAAGCCGCAAAAGGCTTCGGGAAGTATTTTGGATAAAGTGCCGAAGAATTTACCGGCGCTACATGCCGCGCAAAAAATACAGGAAAAAGTGGTTAAAGTGGGTTTTGACTGGGATACGATTGACGGCGTTTTTGAAAAAGTGCGGGAAGAGGAACGGGAACTTCTTGAAGCGATGGCGCTAAAGGATCAGGAGAAGATTGAAGAAGAATTTGGAGATTTGCTCTTTACCCTAGTGTGTGTCTCAAGATTCCTGAATGTGGATAGTGAAGTAGCACTTGCGGCTGCAAATTCGAAATTCAGGCGCCGATTTGGCTATATTGAAGAGCAATTTCAGGAAAAAAGTCTTGTCTTATGCGAAAAAAACAGAAAAAACATGGAAAAACTATGGAAAGAATCAAAAAACAATGTATAATATAAAAATAAGCAAAAGTTACATATTTTTGTACAAGATATAATCATACATATTGACTGTATCGGAAAGCGTTACATGTATGGTTTGTCAAGAAAACCTTAAAATTAAGGTGAAATATAGGAGGGTTTATTTTGAACAAAGCAGAGTTGATTAGTAGTATTGTAGAAAAAACAGATTTAAAAAAGAAAGATGTTGAGAAGACAGTTGCAGCATTATTTCAGGCAGTAGAAGAAGAAATGGTAAAAGGCGAAAAAGTTCAATTGGTTGGTTTCGGAACATTTGAAGTAAGAGAGCGTGCGGGAAGAACTGGCCGTAACCCAAGAACAGGCGAAGAGATTACAATAGAAGCGGCTAAGGTGCCGGCTTTTAAAGCAGGAAAAGCATTAAAAGAAGCAGTTAATAAATAAGACTAAGTAAGAAAAGTAAGAAAAGCTATAAAAGATACAGAAGGGCCTCTCATAAACGGGAGGCTCTTTTTTAAAAACAAAGATAATAGGTGATGGATGTGCGGTTAGATAAATTTCTTAAAGTCTCCCGAATCATAAAAAGACGAACGGTAGCCAAGGAAGTTTGCGATAATGAGAGAGCAACGATTAACGGGCAGAAAGCAAAGGCTGGCTCGGAAGTGGCCGTCGGTGATATTATAGAAATTCGTTTTGGAGATAAAATTTTAAAATTTAGGGTATTAATGGTTAAAGAGCACGTATCTCAAAGCGAAGCACCGATGCTCTATGAAACGATCTAATCTGATAAGTCTTTGTAAATGTGCCGGAGGTGGTTTTCTGTGAAGGACAAGAATAGCAGACCAAATCAAACGTTTAAGGTCATAAAAGGATATAAAAATAAGATGACGGTACATAAAGCTATTATTATCGTCAGCGTATTGATTCTTGTTGTTCTTTCCGGTCAGAGAATGATTAAGATTTTTGAACAGCGACAGGTGATAAATCAATTGCAGATGCAGCTTGAAAATGAGCGCATCAGAAACCAGCAGTTAATTGAGGAAATTGAGATCCTGCAGAGTCCGGAAGGCATTGAGCGCATCGCCCGTGAACAACTAGGATTAGTAAAACCTAATGAGATTGTCATAAGGCCCATCTCCCTTAACCAGGAAGATGCCAAAGAACCGGCAGATGATGATGATAAAGAAGATGAAGATTCTGAAGATGAACAGTAAACTACATAATGCAGAAGCATTGCCAAAAAAGGTGAGGATAATGAGAAAAGCTGCTCTTGATATAGGAACAAACAGTACACGCTTACTGATTGCAGAAAAAAATATTGAAAACGGATCGTATTCGATTCTTTTTCAGTCTTCGGCGATAACGAGGATTGGCGAAGGAATGAAAGAGGATCAGACAATTAAATCACAGCCGCTGGCAAGAACGATGGAGGCTCTGCTCGAGTATCGTCATATTATAGATGATTATTCGGTGACCGATTATACGTTGGTGGCTACCAGTGCCATGCGGGATGCCGTAAATAAGGATGAAGTGCTTGCAAAAATTAAGAAAGAGACCGGGTTTGAGGTGGCGGTGATCAGTGGCCGCATAGAAGCGGAGCTAAGTTATAAGGGGGCTATCGCTGATTTTCCGGGCAAGCCGGTAGTGATTGATATCGGCGGGGGCAGCACAGAAGTGATCTTTGAAAAAGACGCGGAGATCGTCTTTACCAGTACCAACCTTGGTGCCGTCCGATTGATGGAAAATCAGGATTTGTATAAAGAAATGGAAGCCCTTTTTTCGGCAAACATTCCTGAACCGGGATTAATCAAAGGGTCCGAACTAGTAGGTGTCGGTGGAACGATTACCACCCTGGCCGCCATTAGCCTGAAAATGGAACGATATGACTGGGAAAAAATTCATGGTACAGTGCTAAGCCGTGAAGAGATCGAGATAATCAGCCAGAAACTAATGGCCTTCTCATCAG
>SKKY01000019.1 GCA_007123515.1 Clostridia bacterium | reverse complement strand
TTGTAGCTACGGGTTTTGATGAAGCAAGAGGAAGAAAAATCAACAAAGAATTGTCTATGGAGACATCTGTTGATGATGATATAGATATTCCTGATTTTATTAGATCCAGCAAAAACTGGTAATCTTGGGCTATTGAGCTAAGCTCAATAGCTTTTCTTGTTAGGGAGTGGAGAAAATGAATTGCCCTTTTTGTAATAATGATGAATCAAAGGTACTTGATACAAGATCTACAGAAGATGGGAAAGCCATAAGAAGAAGGCGTGAGTGCATCAGCTGTCAGAAACGTTTTACAACGTTTGAAAAGCTGGAAAGCATCCCTTTGATTGTTGTAAAAAAAGATGGCCGCAGGGATATTTTTGATTCTGGTAAAGTGATAAACGGGATTATAAAAGCCTGCGAGAAAAGACCTGTCAGCATGGAAGAGATAGAAAATATGGTTAGTGATATTGAAAAAAGGTTGCACAATATGCTGGATAAAGAAATTACCACAACAATGATCGGCGAAGAAGTTATGGCCAGGTTAAAAGAGTTAGATGAGGTAGCCTATGTTCGTTTTGCTTCAGTATATCGTGAGTTTAAAGATATCAACACTTTTATAAAGGAAATTGAGGATTTAATACGAAAGGAAAGCCATCTACCTGAATAAAATATTCTGTTGTGCGTAAAAGAGGTCATCTATGAAAGATAATAAAAGAGTCATTACCTGCAAAGCTTTCAACCATAATGCCATATGTTATGGCTTCACCACACGTCATGGCGGTTTTAGTCAGGCGCCATACGCTAGTTTAAATATGGCTCAACATGTAGGTGATCATCCGGAACATGTGCAAAAAAACCGGGAGGCAGTAGCTATAGAAATGGCTCTTGATTATCGTAAAATTACCTGGGCTTCTCAGGTTCATGGTGATAATATTTGCAAGATAAGCGATGAAAGCCATGTTGGATTTACCGGTTCTTATGATGCGATGATCACAAATATAAAAGAAGTCCCTTTATTTGCTTTCTTTGCTGACTGTATTCCGGTTCTTCTTTATGATAAAAAAAATAATGCTGTCGGAGTGGTTCATGCCGGATGGAAAGGAACCTATCTCGAAATAGCGGCCAAAACAGTCAATAGAATGAAGAAAGAATACGGCAGTCTTCCGGAAGATATTGTTTCCATGATTGGGCCCGGGATCTGCAAGGAACATTATGAAGTAGATAAAAATCTTTTTCGAAGTTTTGCTGAGATAAAACCTGCTTATGGTAAAGCCATGACTGAAAAAGATGATCAATATTTTATTGATTTAAAAAAGATGAATAACATTCAGCTTCAGGAAAACAGTGTGGGAAGAATTATTGATATTGAAATTTGTCCGTATTGTAATCATAAGGACTTTTTTAGTTACAGGAAAGCGAAAGGTAAAACAGGACGTTTTGCCGCGTTTATTATGTTAAAGAATGGTGAGGTTGGAAATGAGAGCAAATAAAATATTACAATTTACAATTTTGTTTTTTTTATTGTTCTTTCTCGTAAGCTCACTATACAACTACACGATTAATAATTTCATTTTAAAAACTGACATTGTTCAGCAAGAGCAATTACTGATTGGTTATGATACAAAAGGATTTTTGTTTAAAGAAGAAGAGTATGTCAAAGCTTCAGAACAAGGTGAATTTCAGGTTCTTGTCAGCTCAAATCAGCGAGTTGCACGAAAAGAGCCAGTAGCTCAGCGCAGAAATCAGATCTTACATACTCCGATTAGCGGAATGGTTTCTTTTTTGATTGATGGTCATGAAAAAACAGGCAATCCATTAGATAATGCTCATTTTAATTTTGCAGAGATAAAAGAAAACTATGAAGTAACTGATAAAAAGGATCAACAAATTTTTGAGAAAGATGAGGTCATTTTAAAAGTTATTAATAATCTTCGCCGACCAAGTATCTATATGGAGACCCCTTTGGAACTTATGGGAGAGCCGCTAACAATAGGGATGGTACTTCGTGTTACTTTTGCCGGTAACGAAGAAGCCTACCGTTTGCGGATTACCAATTTAAAGGGAATCGGCCAGGAAGCCATGATTACCGCTGATTTTCTTCAGATGCCTGAGGATTATGAGAGAATTCAACCATTGACGATTATCACTGAGGAAAAAATGGTTTCAAAAATTCCCAGAAAATCTTTGGTCAGATCAGAAGATGGACATGGCGTGTATAAAGTAGAAAAAGGATTCATCAGATTTCATCCAATAGAAATAGAAAATGAAGAAGGAAATTATGTTTTGACAGAATCTCTTGATGGGATTATAGAAATTATAATCAATCCCCGATTTGCAAAAGAGGGTAAATTTATTAGATAAGGAAGGATTCCATTGTCTGTAAAAGAAAATTATGAAAAGATTAAAAAAACAGTCCCATCTGAAGTATCCGTCATCGCTGTTGTTAAACACCAGACAAACGATGATATAACAGCCCTATATGAAGCGGGTCAAAAAAGTTTCGCGGAGAATAAGGTGCAGGATTTTCTAGAAAAAGCTGCACATTTTTCAAATTTTGATATGGACTGGCATTTTATTGGTCATTTACAAAGAAATAAAGTAAAATATATAGTCGATAAGGTATCATTGATTCATTCCCTGGATAGTTTCCGGCTTGCTGAAGAAATCTCTAAACGATCGCTGGCAAATGGCATAGTTATGGACTGTCTGATTCAGGTAAATACCGGGGATGAAGAGCAAAAGTACGGAATTCCTTTTATGGATTGTCAAAAATTCCTGGAAACGCTTCAGGATTTAGAAGGTATCAGAATTATTGGCCTTATGGCCGTAACACCTTATTCAGATGATCCTGAAGATGCCCGGCCTTATTTTAAGCAAATGAAGGAATTGTATGATAAAATATCAGAAATAAAATACAATAATGCAACTATGGACGTACTGTCGATGGGGATGAGCAATGATTATCAGATTGCCATAGAAGAAGGGGCAACCATGGTAAGAATTGGAAGTCTTTTATTTTACTGAGAGGGGAAATCGGGATGGCTTTTAAAAAATTTTGGCAGGCATTAGGATTTGGAGAAAATGAAAAAGAATATATCGAAGAAGATCAATATGAGGAAATAGAAGAGGACGATTCCTATTATGTTGCTCCCAAAAGGGAAAGAACAAATAATCTGGTGGCCTTTAAAAGTGACAAAGTAAATGTCGTGGTGATTGAACCATCAAATTTCGAAGAAGCACCGATTATTGCTGATAATTTAAAAGAAAAAAGACCTGTGATTATCAATATGGAGAATGCCGAGCCTGCATTGGTTCGCAGAATGATTGATTTTATTGGTGGGGTCAGTTATGCGATTGGCGGAACAATGCAGAAAATAGGATATAAAATTATTCTTGTTGTTCCACCGAATGTTAATATTTCAGGGGAATTAAGGGATGCCTATGTACAGCAGGATCAGGAAGAAGTTTTTGCCTGGGTAACCCATTTTGATAAGGAGGAGTAACTTTGGATAAAAAGATTGGATTTTATGGAGCAGGTAATATGGCTGAAGCCATTATAAACGGACTTATCCGATCCGCTCTGTACTCTCCGGATCAAATAATAGCCTATGATGTGGATCAGAATCGTGTTGCCTATATGCAGGAGCAATACGAGATTTCTTTTGCTTCTGATGAAGAAGCACTTCTTAAAATTGCCGATATCTGTGTACTGGCTATAAAACCACAGATCCTGCCTGTTTTAGAGTCGAAACCATTTATAAAAAAATACTCAGGAATTCTTATTAGTGTACTGGCAGGGACTTCTGTTGAAAGTCTTGGGAAAGTATTTAGCTTTGCAAAAATTGTCCGGACCATGCCTAATGCACCGGCATTAGTAGCCGAGGGGATGACCGGAATTTGTTATGCGGATGATCTAACAGTACAGGAAAAAGCGGATGTAGATCAGATATTTAGCAGTGTAGGTGAAATTATTGAGGTAAAAGAAGAACATCTTGCAGCAGTTACCGGAATCAGCGGAAGTGGACCGGCGTATGTCTTTGTTTTTGCCGAAGCCATGGCTGATGCTGCAGTATTATGTGGTTTGTCAAGAAAAGACGCTTATCTTCTTGCTGCACAGACCATTGCTGGAAGTGCCGCTATGATTCAAAAAACCGGAAAACATCCCGGTGAGCTAAAAGATATGGTCACCTCTCCCGGGGGAACAACAATAGAAGCCATTAAATCTTTAGAGGAAAACGGTTTCAGAAATGCAGTTATGGAAGCTGTAATAAGCAGCTACCAAAAATCAAAGCAATTATAGAAGAAAATAAGGGGTGTAGTTTTTGTTATTTTTAATTCAGATTATTGATGTTTCGTTTGATGTGTTTTACTGGCTGATGATCGCGCGAGTGTTGTTGTCCTGGCTGTCTCCCCGTGCAAATAATAAAATAGTAGAGTTTATTATTGATGTAACGGACTTTATTTTAAAACCAATTAAAAAATATATTCCGACAAATGTCGGAGGGATTGATTTTTCACCGATCATAGCAATTTTTCTGCTTAGTTTTGTAAGAAGAA
>SKKY01000075.1 GCA_007123515.1 Clostridia bacterium | reverse complement strand
GAACAAAAAGAAAAGGATATTATTCCGATTATTAATAACCTGGATTTTTCAGACAGCAGTCATCCTCGTCAGACAGCGGAAAAGGCAGAAGAGAAAAAAGAAATTCCTGCAGAAAGCTCAACAGATGCTTTCAAGGTAATTTCAATAGAAGAGAAAAAGAAAGAAAAATTAAAAAAGCAGCAGGCAGAAGAGCCGGAAGCCGTTAATGAAACTTTTTTAGAAAAAGAAATGGAAGCAGAGCTTGATCAGAAGAGCAAGCAAGTTCTGAAGAAACAATATGAATATCCAGGGTATGAAATCCTGCATAAAGCTGATAAACATTCAAAAATGGACCAGCATGCGATTAATCAGCGGGTACACATACTGCAGGAAACACTTGAAAACTTCGGTGTTAAAGGGAAAATAAGCGAAGTCAGCTGTGGGCCGGCCATTACCCGCTATGAGTTTCAACCGGCTCCGGGTGTGAAAGTCAGTAAGATTGTTAACCTATCTGACGATATCGCTCTAAGCATGGCCACGGCCGGAGTAAGAATTGCTCCGATTGCCGGGAAAAATGCAATCGGGATTGAAGTTCCCAATAAACATAACAGTAGTGTTGTTATCAGAAGTGTACTTGAGAGTACGGAGTTTAAAAAAAACCAGTCAAAACTATCGGTAGCCTTAGGTAAAGACATTGCCGGAAAACCAATTGTAGCCGATCTTAAAAAAATGCCTCACTTACTGATTGCCGGCGCCACAGGATCCGGTAAAAGTGTTTGTATGAATTCGGTCATTGCCAGCATTCTCTTTAACGCAAGTCCGGATGAGGTCAAATTGATTATGATAGATCCAAAAATGGTGGAATTAACCGTATATAATGGGATTCCTCATTTGATCACACCAGTAGTGACAGATCCGAAAAAGGCGGCGTCTGCGCTTCGCTGGGCAGTCAAAGAAATGGAAAACCGTTATCAGCTCTTTTCGGTTGCCGGAGTAAAGAGCGTGGAAATCTATAATGAAAACGCGGAGAAAAATGAAGAGCCGGATAAGAAATTGCCTTATATTGTCGTTTTGATTGATGAGTTATCTGATCTGATGATGGTAGCTCCGGCGGATGTGGAAGATGCTATTTGTCGGATCGCCCAGATGGCCAGAGCGGCAGGCATCCATCTGGTTATTGCGACACAAAGACCATCAGTGAATGTCATTACCGGTATTATAAAAGCCAATGTTCCTTCCCGGATTGCCTTTGCCGTATCATCACAGGTTGATTCAAGAACGATTCTTGATATGAACGGAGCAGAAAAACTTTTAGGAAAAGGGGATATGCTATACTATCCATCCGGAGTGCCAAAGCCTTTTAGAGTACAGGGAGTCTTTATTACTGATGATGAAATTGAGACACTCGTTATGGAGATAAAAAGTAAGGGCGTTCCTAAATACGATGATGGTGTGACCTCCCAGCAGCTTGAAATAACGGATGAAGAATCAAAAGAAGAAACTGATGATGATGAGTTGGTTCCGGAGGCGGCAAAACTTTTTATTGAGAACGGGCAAGCCTCGATTTCTTTGCTGCAGAGAAGATTTCGAATCGGATATAACCGGGCGGCAAGGATTATCGACCAGATGGAGCAAAAAGGGATCGTAGGCGGGTATGAAGGCAGTAAACCCCGGCAGATTTTGATCAATCTCGATGATTATGATCAGTTATTTGGCAAATAAAAAGATTTATTTACTAAATATTTATTTTCGTGATATTTATTTTAACAAATATATATGGTACTATGATTTATAATGTATAGTTAAGAAGGTGGTTATTTGTTAGGAATCGGGGAAGAACTAAAAAAAACAAGAGTAGAACGAGGATTGTCGATAGAGGATGTGGAAAGAGAAACGAAAATTAAAGCCTCTTTTATTCAAGCAATAGAAAATGAAGAATTTGACAAAATTCCTGGCAGGGTATACGTAAAAGGATTTATAAAAAATTATGCCAAATTGTTTGGCCTTAATTATACGATATATCTTCAGAAGATCAATGAGTATTATGATGAAGAGAAAAAGGAAGATATCCTGGCTAACAGCAAACCGGAATTAATCAGAGAAATTGAGGATAAACCCTTGTCGACAAGGATCCTTAAAGCCGTAGCGATCACTATGGTTTTTTTGCTGTTGGCTTGGGGGGTCAATAAGGCGTATGTTCATTTTTCGGATGAACCAGCGGATGCTCCACAACTAACACAACAAGATCCTACACCTCCGGTTACACCACCGGATGATGCTGAAGAGCCTGCTGAAGATCCGTTGATTGACGAAGAACTTTATGAAGATCAAGTTGTAATGGATCTGATTATGTCAGAAGGTGGTCCGGGCCTTGATGCCTGCTGGGTGCAGGTAGTGGTGGACGGGGCGTTAGCTTTTGAAGAAACCATCAGCAGCGGTCGAGAACCGATGCAATTTATAGGACAGGAATCGATTAGTATTACCTACGGTAATGCCGGGGCAATTACCCTTATTGTAAACGGGGAAGACCAGGGTGACCTGGGAGGTCCCGGAGAAGTAGGCACAAGAGACTTCCTTTTGGAAGATTTGTCAAATTAACCGAGAGACCTGGATAACAGGTCTTTTTTCGGTTTAGTACAGAACAGGGGATTTCACAAATGAAAGCATATCTATTATCACTGGGTTGTTCAAAAAACCTTGTAGACTCAGAAACCATGATATATAACCTTGAACAGGAGCAGATTGTAATGACAAATGATGAGGAAGATGCAGAGCTTATCATTGTTAACACTTGTGCTTTTATTGGTGATGCAAAAGAAGAATCGATTGATAGCATTCTGGCACTGGCGCAGTTAAAAGAAAATAAATTACAGAAACTGATCGTTACCGGCTGTCTGCCACAAAGATATGCCGAAGAACTTTTAAAAGAAATTCCTGAAATTGATGGTGTGATCGGTACCGGTCGTTATGAAGACGTTGTGGAACTAATCAGGCAATTAGACGAGAAACCAAACCAAAACCTTAGTTTTGTTGATGACATCTTGCAGCATAAAATATATAAGGAACTGCCGAGAGTAACCTCTACGCCGTCTCACTATGCCTATCTGAGAATTGCCGAAGGTTGTGATCATCACTGTACCTACTGCATCATTCCCGGAATCAGAGGGCAGTACCGAAGCAGAAAAAAAGAAGACATTCTTACAGAGGCCCAATGGCTTTCTCAAAAAGGAGTCAAAGAACTTATTGTTATTGCAGAGGATATTTCTGTTTATGGCATGGATCTATATGGAAAAAATGAATTAGTTCCGCTTCTAAAAGAGCTGGCTCCTATAGACGGAATTGAACGAATCAGGTTATTGTATGTGTATCCGAATCACATATCGGATGAGTTTTTTGATCTGATGGCGAATGAAGAAAAAATCTGCAATTATATTGATATGCCAATCCAGCACATCTCGGACCCCGTTTTAAAAAAAATGGGCCGCAGGATCACAGGAGACCGAATTAAAGAAATCATAGAAAAAGCCAGAGAAAAAGTGCCCGGGATTGTTTTTAGAACAAGTCTGATTGTTGGATTTCCAGGAGAGACAGAGGAAGATTTTGGGGCATTGTGTGATTTTGTTACAGAGTATAAAATAGAAAGGCTTGGTGTATTTGCCTACTCAAGAGAGGAAGATACGCCGGCATACAAACTCCCGGATCAGATTCCGGAAAAAATAAAGCTTAAGAGAAAAGATCGGATTATGAAGTTGCAATTTAAAAACGTTAAAGAATATAATGAAGCTATAATTGGAAAAAAAATTGAAGTGATTGTCGATGATTTTGACGGTATTTTTTTTGAATCCCGTTCCTGCTCGGAAACAGTTGAGATTGATCCTGTCATTTTGGTAAAATATGATGATAGAATTAAAATTGGTGATATAATAGAGTGTACAATCGTTTGTCACAGTGACTATGATATAATAGGGGAGATAGAGAGTGAACTTACCGAATAAACTAACCATTGGCAGAATTATACTAATACCCGTCTTTATGTTTTTTTTTTTTTTTAATATTACCCACGGTAAGTATTTAGCAGCGCTGGTTTTTATTATTGCTGCGGCTACAGACGGATTAGATGGTTATATTGCCCGAAAAAGAAAACAGGTCACTAATTTTGGGAAAATTATGGATCCTTTAGCCGATAAGCTCTTAGTGACAGCGGCGTTAATCTCATTAGATCAGCTTGGAGAAATCAATGCCTGGATGGCCTTTATCATTCTTGGAAGAGAGTTTGCTATCACCGGATTGCGCAATGTTGTGGCTGCAGAAGGTGTTGTAATAGCGGCAAGTCCTCTTGGTAAAGTAAAAACAGTGACACAAATTGTTGCGATTTCTCTAATCTTGTTAAAAGATTTTTATACCCCGTATATTGGATTTCCGATCGCCGATACTACGCTTTACGTGGCTATGATTTTTACGGTCTGGTCGGGTATTGATTATGTAGTAAAAATAAATAAAAAAGTTAAAATTGATGATATATAAAGGAGTTGTTAATATGAATCAGGTTGTAAAAGACTGGATCTTTTTAATCGGAG
>SKKY01000072.1 GCA_007123515.1 Clostridia bacterium | reverse complement strand
TCGATGTGGCCTTACGCCAAAGAGTTTATTTTAATAATAAAGATAATATGTATAAAAAGGTTAGCATATATGTTGCGATTCCTTTTTGCCCTACAATTTGTCAGTATTGTACTTTTGGCTCTTATCATCATTCCAGATATCTTGATAAAGTCGATCCCTATTTGATCAGCCTCAAGAAAGAACTAGAAGAAGTGCTGAGGTTGCTTAGGGAATGCAACATAATTATAGATACGGTCTACATTGGCGGTGGAACACCTTCTGTGCTGACAGTCATTCAGCTAAGACAGATCCTTGACCTTATCGGAATGTATACAAATAAATCAGACATACTGGAATATACTTTTGAGGCAGGAAGACCAGAAACCATTGATCAGGAAAAACTGGCAATGCTTAAAGAATATGGTGTAAACCGGATTAGTATAAATCCTCAGATTATGGATGACCATGTACTTAAAAGCATTGGGCGAAATCATGGGGTACAGGATATTTATGATGCTGTGAAACTGTCTAAAATAGAAGGCGTTTCAACACTTAACATGGATTTGATTCTAGGCATTGAGGAAAGTGAAGAACAATATTTTACGAGTTTAAAAAAAGTAATGGCGATCGAACCCGAAAATATTACCATTCACAGTCTGGCATACAAAAGAAAGTCTTCGTTATCTATGGATCCTTCAAAACTAGCGGCGGTTGACCGTAAAGAAATGTTTGATAAAACAATTGCAATACTACTAGAAAATGACTACGTGCCCTATTATTTATATAAACAGAAATTAACGGTTGCCGGTCAGGAAAATATTGGATTCGCTAAAAAAGATTATTTTTCACGTTATAATATTCAAATGATAGAAGAAAGACAAATTATTTTTGGCTTTGGCCTAGGAGCCTCGAGCAAATTGTTAAATCCTGAAGATCTGACGCTTGAAAATGTGTTTAATTCTAAGGATCTTATACATTACAAGGAAACGATTACAGAAACGATCATCAAAAAAAAGAAATATATTGAAAAAATATGCAGGGAGTATCCAGATGGAGATCAGAAAACCTAAAGGAACCAATGATATATTGCCTGAAGAGGTAAGAAAGTGGCATGCCATTGAAAAGACGGCGATGGAGTTATCGGATGTCTATGGCTATCAGGAAATTAGAACGCCAATTTTTGAACATACTGAGCTCTTTGTCAGAGGTGTTGGCGAAACAACGGATATCGTTGGTAAAGAAATGTACACTTTTGAAGACAAAGGCAACCGAAGCATTACGCTGCGTCCGGAAGGGACAGCCAGTGTCTGTCGTGCATTTGTCGAAAATAAACTGTACGGTGATAATCAAGTTCATAAATTATATTATATGGGCCCAATGTTCAGATATGAGCGGCCCCAAAAAGGACGATATAAACAATTTCATCAGTACGGAGTAGAACTTCTTGGATCGAATCATCCGGTTACTGATGCTGAAATTATTTCCTTTGCTACTGAGTTGTTAAAAAAAATGGGCCTTATTGATCTTGAACTTCAAATTAATACGGTTGGCTGTCCTGTTTGTAAGCCGGTTTATCGTCAGGTGTTGATTGATTTCTTCAGTGAATATAAAGAAGGTCTTTGTCCAACCTGTAATGAGCGAATGGAAAAAAATCCTTTGAGGATTCTTGATTGCAAAAATAAGGAGTGCATAGAGATAGCCAAAGAGGCTCCGTCTATGACTGAACATGTTTGCGAGGATTGCGGTCCGCATTATGAATCTGTAAAAGGATATCTGGATGCTGCTGATGTTGACTATACAGAGAATCCGAGACTTGTCAGAGGTTTGGATTACTACACTAATACCGCTTTTGAAATTATTGCCAAAGATTTTGCTGCACAGGGAACAGTTTGTGGCGGAGGAAGGTATAATGGCCTTGTTGGTTCAATTGGAGGAAAAGACGTCCCTGGAATTGGTTTTGCTATGGGCATGGAAAGGATCATTCTTCTTCTTTCTGAAAAAAATATTTTTAAAGACAGCAAGAAAATTTTAGATTATTATATAATAGCTTTGGGTGAACTCGAAGAAATTCCGGCGTTTGCTCTTTTAAAAAAGCTAAGAGATCATTCTTATTTTGCAGAAATTGATTATACAGGGAAAAATTTTAAAAACAAATTAAAATATGCAGATAAATCCGGGGCTAAATCCGTCATCATTATTGGTGAAAATGAAAGAAAAAACAAGACCGTAATGATAAAAAATATGGAAACCGGACAACAGGAAGAAATTGATTTGCAGTTGTTTATTAATAATCTCAAGGAGGAAAGATAAAGAATGATGAAATTAAAAAGATCGCACAAAGTTATGGAAATGAATGAATCATTACAGGGAGAAAAAGTTGTATTGGCAGGCTGGGTTCAAAAAAGAAGAGACCATGGAGGTCTGATCTTTGTAGATTTAAGAGACCGTTCTGGTGTTTGTCAGGTGGTCTTTAATCCTGAAACCGGAGATGATGTGTTTTCTGTAGCTGAGCAAATTCGAAATGAATATGTAATTGCTGTCTCTGGAACAGTAATGCTACGACCAGAAGATATGTTTAATGAAAAACTAGAAACCGGAAAAGTAGAGATTTATGTTGATCAGATAGAAGTTCTTAATCAGTCTAAAACAGCTCCATTTATGATTAGTGATGATATTGATGTTGATGAAAGCGTAAGACTTCGTTACCGCTATCTTGATTTGCGAAGACCTGAAATGCAGCAAAATATGATTCTGCGTCATAAAACCATTAAAGCGATCAGAGATTACCTGGACCAGATGGACTTTATTGAAGTAGAAACACCAATACTTACCAAAAGCTCTCCCGAAGGTGCCAGAGATTACTTGGTTCCGAGTCGTGTTAATCCCGGAAACTTTTATGCGTTGCCGCAATCCCCGCAACTATTCAAACAATTATTAATGGTCTCCGGATATGAAAAATATTTTCAAATTGCCAGATGTTTTAGGGATGAAGATTTAAGAGCGGACAGGCAGCCTGAATTTACTCAGCTGGATATGGAAGTTTCTTTTATGGATAAAGACGATATTTTAACTCTTAATGAGAACATGGTATCTTATGTATTTAAGAAAGTCTTAGACAGAGATGTACCAGTGCCATTTAAAAGAATTACATATCAGGAAGCGATTGAAAGATATGGTTCAGATAAACCGGATCTTCGGTTTGGTATGGAGTTAAAAGATATTACTGAGATTGCTTCAGGTAGTGATTTTAAAGTATTTGCAGACATCGCTAAAAAAGGCGGACAAATTAAAGCTATAAATGCCAAAGGCTGCGCCACCTTTACAAGAAAAGAAATTGATGATTTGACAAAATATGCATCCATTTACGGAGCCAAAGGCCTTGCATATATGGTAATAACAGCGGATGAAGTAAAATCACCAATTGCAAAATTTTTCAAAGAAGAAGAAATCCAAGCTATTTTAAAAGAACTTGAAGCAAAAGAAGGCGATCTTCTGTTATTTGTGGCAGACACGCCTCAGATTGTTGCAGACAGTTTGGGTCACTTGCGTATTGAATTGGCTAAAAAATTAAGTCTGATTGATCAAGAAGAGCTAAATTTTCTTTGGGTTATTGATTTCCCGTTGCTTGAATGGGATGACGAAGATAAACGATACGCTGCCATGCACCATCCGTTCACCTCTCCAGTTGCTGAAGATATTGAATTAATGACAACGGATCAGGCCGGAGGAATCAGAGCGGAAGCCTATGATATGGTCTTGAACGGTGTTGAAGTTGGTGGCGGGAGTCTTAGAATCTTTAGAAGAGAGCTTCAGGAAAAAATGTTTACACTTCTTGGTTTTTCAGATGAAGAAGCCCGCTCTAAATTTGGATATCTGATGGATGCTTTTGAATATGGAACACCTCCACATGGTGGAATTGCCCTAGGATTAGACCGATTGGTTATGTTAATGGCTAAAAAAGACAGCATCAGAGAAGTGATTGCGTTTCCTAAAACTCAAAGTGCAACGGATATGATGACAGACACTCCTTCAGGCGTTTCTGAAAAACAGCTTAAGGAATTAAATATTAAAGTTGATATGAAAAAGAAGTAAAAACCATACGTGTTTATTCTTCTATATAATATGGTATAATATTGCTAAGAACCCTACGATGTTCGCATAACTCGATCTTTATTTGAGCCAACACATTTACACGGGGAGTCTAACTTTGATTATGGATTACAGGCCTTTAATGGACGTAAAAAGTAATCAGGAGGACACCCACTTGCTTAGGCAGGTTCAAATAACTACGAGGTGAACGGCATTGTGGGGTTTTCTTTTCTAAGAGAGAGTGAGTTTTATGTCGGAAGATTTTTTAACCAGAACCCGGATTTTAATCGGAGAAGCTAAGACAGAGAAAATAAAAAATTCAAGAATCGTTATTTTCGGGGTTGGAGGTGTCGGATCCTATGCTCTTGAGGCTCTTGTCAGAGCAGGTGTGGGTCGTGTTACTCTTGTGGATTACGATACCATTAATATTACCAATCTAAACAGACAATTAATTACTCTGACGGATAATCTGGGGGACTACAAAGTTGATGCGGCTGCAGAAAGAG
>SKKY01000154.1 GCA_007123515.1 Clostridia bacterium | reverse complement strand
TTCATCTTCATCTACATAATAGCCCCCTTATAAATTTTTAAAAAAAATAAAATATGTAACAAAGAAATCCGCTAAGGCTGACATAAAAAAAAAGCAATCTTTACAAGATTGCTAAACGTAAGCTTATTGGCTCATAAGCTGCAGTTTGGCGATCATAGTAAACCTTAGACCCATAACTTTGCGTCCTGCCTTTTCAGGCAGTTTGCCATATTATTCTTTTGACAAAACTTGTTTACATTGTATTTTAATACACTTTACATTACAAGATATATCGTAAAAAAAATAATAGAATTTAGCTATTATTTTTTTTTCATTGGAATTTGTATTTTTTTTTCTTTAAAACAAGACGGACAAAAACGGACCGGACTTTGCTTATACTTTGAAACCGGCTCTGTGTATCTGCATTTAAGGCAATACCACATTTCTTTTTTTCTGATTTGCATTACACCAATCCTTCCTTATATAATTAACAGATAAAAAACAATTACCCGGAGGTATTATGAATACTACGAATTATGACTGGAACTTGTCGGATCTTTATAAAGATCCGGGCGAATGGGATAAAGATTTTAAAGTTATTGAGCAAACTTTGAAAAAACTGTCCGATCAAAAAAGCACCTTTAAAGACACTCCTGAATCTTTATTTACTTTCTTAGAGGACGAAGAGCAATTATCAATAACACTGACTCGCCTCTATGTCTATGCCAAAACTAAATTTGATGTAAATATGAAAGACCAGGACAATAAAAGGCTATTTGAACAGGTAGACGGACTATACCACAACTATCAGGATCAACTTTCATTTGTAGAACCCGAACTTTTAAAAATCTCACCTGATGAATATAGCAAATATTGCCGGGTTTTTCCAGAGCTTTCTAAGTATGATTTTATGTTTGAAAAACTTTTTGCTAAAAAAGATCACATTCTTGACAGTGAAACTGAACAACTTCTCTCCGGAATGGATTCTTTGGGGGCTTTCTTTGAAAAAGCCTATGATGATCTTACAGTTTCGGATATTGCCTATCCTAAAATAAAGGATCCACAGACTAAAGAAGATGTGCTGGTTAACAATACCAACTACTATAAAGCGCTGCTGCATAATGACCGATCTTTTCGCAGAGACTTTTTTCTAAATCTTCTGGATACCTACAAGCAGCATTCCAATACGATTACCTCGCTGTATTATGGAAGCGTAAAGAAGAACACCACAGAAGCCCGTAAAAGAAACTATCAAAGTGCTTTAGACATGGCTTTAAAAAGCAATTTTATAGAGAAGGGTATCTACGATAATCTCGTGACTACTGTCAGAGAAAACAACCATGTTTTACAGGATTACCTGACTTTTAGAAAAGAAAGCCTTCACTATGATGATCTTCATTTCTATGATCTTTTTGTTCCTTTAGCTACTATTACAGAACAAAGCTACACGTTCGAAGAAGCCAAAGAGATAATCTTTAAGGCATTGTCTCCACTTGGCACAGATTATCTGGAAGTGATTAAAAAAGCCTTTGAAGAAAAATGGCTGGATGTATTTCCTAAGGAAAACAAGGTATCTGGTGCTTATGCCATCGGCGTATATGATGTTCATCCTTACTCTCTGCTTAATTTCAATGGCACCTTAAACGATATTTTTACAATCGCTCACGAGTTAGGCCATGTGATGCACAGCTACTACAGTAACCAGGAACAACCCTATGTTAACGCCAACTATACCATTTTTTGTGCAGAAGTCGCCTCAACGGTTAACGAGCAGCTATTATATAACTATCTGTTAGATCATACAGAGAATACCGCCGAGAAAAAGTATCTACTAAACAGTCACCTCGACAGCATTCGCTCTACTTTCTTTAGACAAACGCTCTTTGCTGAATTTGAAAAAGAAGTTCATGAAATGGTTGAAAATCATCAGCCACTCACAGCAGCGGAACTTTCCACTCTGTATCACAGTTTATATGAGCATTACTACGGAAATGATTTTGTGATCGACGAAGCACTTGACTATGAGTGGGCAAGAATTCCTCACTTTTATGCTGCTTTTTATGTCTACCAATATGCTACGGGAATTTCTGCTGCCATTGCCATTTCTGATAAAATTTTATCGGATCCTTCTTACCGGATACAGGACTATCATGACTTTTTAAAAAGCGGAGATTCAGATTATTCGGTAACGCTTCTTAAAAAAGCCGGCGCCGATATGAGGCAACCGGAATCGATTATGGCCACCATCAATAATTTTAATCACACATTGCAAACCCTGAAAAATCTTTAACTAATAAGGGCCGTTCTGATATACCAGAACGGCCCTTTGCTTTTTTATACAAACCCCGGGAAAAATCGCACCGTAATCATAGTGACTCCTGCAGCCACGAAAATGGCGGGTAATAAATTAGCTACATTGATCTCTTTAATTCCGAGTATATTAATTCCGATTCCTACAATCAGTAACCCTCCGGTCGCTGTCATATATAATGTAACCGTATCCGTAAGAAATTCTTTTATCCCGGAGGCCATTAGTGTAATAGTACCCTGGTAAATAAAAACCGGCAATGCTGAAAAAGCCACGCCAATCCCCATTGATGAACCTAAGATAATGGATGTTACAAAATCAAGCGCTGACTTAATATACAATATTTTATAAGTCCCGGTAAGCCCGCCTTCAAGTGAACCCATTATAGCCATCGCTCCTACACAGTAAATAAGACTGGCCGACACAAATCCTTTAACAAAATTCCCTTCACTTGCACCAACTAGTTTTTGCAAAGCCATCGCAATCCGATTCAAATGATGATCAATGCGCATGATCTCGCCAAGCAAACCACCAAGAGCAAGACTGATGATGACAAGCAGTTCATTATTAACCGTAATGGCCATTTTCAAGCCAACTAGAATCACCGCTAAACCAATCCCCTGAAGGATCGTTGTTTTACTTTTTTCCGGAATCCCTTTGCGAAACATAATTCCTAAAAGTGCTCCGGCAACGATAACACCGGCGTTTACAATTGTCCCAAACATGTTATACCTCTCTTCTTATGATAACGGGATTAATTTTATCTATTTTTAAAACAGACGGTAAAAATCACACTGGTTCCTGCTCCGGGCTCACTTTCGAGATGAATGACACCATTCATCAGCTCAATCATTTTTTTGGATATCATAAGACCAAGCCCTGATCCCTCATAGTCTCCCTGATTCTTATGAAACTGCGTAAAAGGCTCAAAAAGTTCAGACTGTTCAGGTTTTGCAAAACCTATCCCGGTATCTGTGATTTCAAAACGAATGCAGCCATAATTATCATCCGAAGTAACCGGCAACACCTCAATCTTTATAAGCCCCTCTTGAGTAAATTTAATGGCATTTCCCACAATATTAAGCAAAATATTTTGAAGATGAGACGCATCCCCGATAACGGTCTTCGGCAAATCATCAGAAATCGTCACCTGCAATTCCAGACCTTTAGAATTGGCTTTCTCTGACAAAATTTTTATTGTTGTTTCTGTAACGTCCTTAAGATGAAACGGTTCTTCAGCTAAATCCATTTTTCCCGACTCAATTTTGGCCAGGTCAATCAGATTGTTAACCATCTTTAGCATATTATCACAAGAAAGTGTAATAACCTCAACGCTTTCCGCTATATCGTCTTTTGATTCTGCCATTTCTATTAATTCAGCAAACCCTCTGATTGCACCGACAGGCGTTCGCAGATCATGACTGATGTTCCTCAAAAAATTACTTTTTGCCAAATTAGCTCTTTCAGCTTCTTCTTTAGCCTTTTTTAATTCTTCTTCATACATTCTTTCCACCGTAATATCTATCACAGCACTTCTGATCAGTACCTCTTCCTCACAGGGCATCAGGTTACTTTCTATTCTTAAAAATAGTCTTTGCGGTCCGGAAGACTGCACATATACAGTATCTTTTTTTCTTTGGCTAATCACCTTTTTAAGATGCAGATAAAACGCATCCTGGTCTTCAGGACTAATTAATGATTCAATCCTTTTTCCCTTGCTGCCATCTGTATGAAAAAAATGCTTAGAAAAGAGCTTGTTGGCTTTTACAATCAAACCATCTTCGCCATATATAACGTAACCAAGAGGCGCTTCTTCAAATAAATCTATATAATGGTGGTTGACTCTTTCAAGATCCAACTGAATTCTGCGAAGTTCACTATTTTGGTACTCAAGCTCATGATGATAAATCGAAATTTCCTCAGCAAGCTGGTCAATGTCTTTTTCTTTGAGCTTTTCGATATGCATTTGCCTTTCATCGAGCACTGCTTTGAT
This sequence comes from Clostridia bacterium, assembly GCA_007123515.1. Taxonomy (GTDB): domain Bacteria; phylum Bacillota; class Peptococcia; order Peptococcales; family SKKY01; genus SKKY01. The sequence goes on along the minus strand of SKKY01000154.1, from coordinate 295 downwards.
CATATCTTTTATTTTTTCCGCAGATACTATACTTTTATCAGGTTTATTCATAATCACTCCCCAGACTCCTCTAATGTTTTTATTAAATCTCTTGAATCTTTCAATGCAATTTCAGTTTCTCTTAGTTTGCTTACATCAATAACGGTCCCAACCATTTTCAGCGGTTTTTTGTCCGAATCAAATTCAGAAACATAACCCCGGTCATAATACCAGGCAAAAGATCCGTCTTTTTTCTTAATCCGATACAACGCATCCCAACAGTCAGTTTGACCGGTAAGGTGATCTCTCAAGCTCT